>CAJXSB010000097.1 GCA_913060435.1 uncultured Desulfococcus sp. | reverse complement strand
CGGGTCACCGATTTCGACGGCAATGCCATCGACTACGCTGCCATCCGGCCGGTGTCACTCATCGCTGCAAAGGATCACCTGTATGATCAGATCAAAGACATCGTCAACGGCGCCAAGTGAATTCCGGCGTTACCTCGTCTTCAAGCTCCTGGACCAACTCTTCCTGAGGCCCCTTGCCTCGGTCCCCCGGGACCGCACCCGGACCCTCTGCCTCTACGGTCAGGAAGACCATGTCCTGAGGCGTTACGAAGCTGGATTTGCAGCCGCCTATGAAACCATGGTTCGGCGGTTTTTTCCGGGGTCGAGTTCCAGCCCCCGAGCGGTTACCATCTCCTCTCCTCCGTCCGCACCCGGGCGGAAACCCTGGCCTGGATCCGGTCCTTTTTCGACGCTCCCGCGTCTCTTTGCCCCGGTTCACCAGTAATTTTCAGAATCCTAACACGCGCCTAACAAAAGGGCTCTATCTTACACCTGTTTGGATGGAAGCGGCTGCGTCCGTCCCGGATCCATAGAATACCGATCCGTATTTATTGTAGAGCTCATTTGTGAAGTCAATGTGGAGCTTTTGATTGTATGACGCCGGGGGAGGGGTGGACAATTGACCTTAATTGCCGGCGAAGAGCGGCTTCGTTGGCTGTTTTATCAAAGCGGGTCCTGGGGCTTGATGCTCAGGTGGTGACGGCCTTCCTTCAGGACTCCAGGCTCATGACGAGCTTCCCTGAAAAGGGGGCGGAGTTCTATGATGATTATGACCGGGCCTGCGCCGAGTTCGCCAGTGCCTTTGATGCAAAGGATCTGACGGCCTGCAAGGCCGCCGCCGTCACCCTCTATCAGCCCAAAAAGGACTGCCACAGCCGCTACAAATGAATCAAATCCCAAAAACGAAATCGACGATTCCCATGAAAACAGCCGAATGCAGCCAGCTGGGGGAACCCATCCCGCTGGTTCCCAAGACGATCCCCGAGGAGATCACCGAAGAGGACCGGCAGGCCTTCTTCGAGGTGGTCTCCATCGACCTGAACGACGATCAGCGGGCCCGCATCTTGAACGCGGAGAAGGCCTATCCGGGCCAGAAGACGGTGCTTGCGGTGCACTGGCATCCGGAGCATGTGCCCATGCCCCTGATCCGCCAGCGCATCGACACCATGTTTCCGGGCCGGGAGCAGGAGCTGATCATTCCGACCCAGCACAACGAGCTGATGGAATACGACGACTACAGCGGCGTGGAGGTCGACTGCTATTCATCGGGCTTCAACCAGAAGGTCCAGCTCCTGCTTCATTTCGAAAAAAGCCGCACCGCCGATGCGGGCGTGCTCAAGGGCATGCTGGAGCATACCTTCAGGTATCGTTCGTCCCAGCTCTTCGACTTTATCCGCACCATCACCCGGCCCGACGAAGACCGGATCTCCCTTGCGGCGCGGCAGACCGGCGCCAGCGACGCGGTCATCTGCTTCGTGCAGGTCTATGTCCGCAAGATCGAGAAGATGCTGGAGGAGAACCTGTCGAACATCTCCCCCCGGTCGGTGAAAAACAAGATTCTGCGAAACTTCTTCGACCGGCTGCGGCCCGCCTACGGCGACGGGCTCATCGATCGGAGCCAGACCTTCCTCACCGAGATCAAGCGCCTCGTCAAGCTCGATTTTCCCACCCAGTACTTCTTTCGGACGTCGGAGATCATCGAGGAGGCCCGGGCCCTCAACGCCGGCATCGTGATTCCCCATCCCGAACAGTTCTGGCCGGTCCTTTTGGCCGAGTACGACGTGGACGGGATCGAGGTCTGGAACCCCCAGTCCCACCGGTACACCGATTTCCTGGTCTCGGTCCTCAACGAAAAGAACCGGCAGGTCCGGTCGGGCCGCAGGCCGCTGCTCGTCTTCATGGGCGACTACACCCACATGGGCGAGAAGACCCGCAGGCCCGAAGACCAGAACCCGGAAAAAGGCTCTCGGGAGATCGGCTTTCAGCCGGCCTGGGATGACCTCAATATCGGCAAGACCCTCATCAAGTCCGGCTGGAGCCGGGAGTCCGTCATCGCAGAGTACAAGGCCCGCCTGGCAGGATAGCCCCACCGGCAGCGCCCCGGCGGCCGGGGAGCTGCGTCGATCTTTCCATCCATCTACCCATCGAATGCCCAAATGAAAGGGAAGACCATGGCGGAAAAACAGACATTCGAGCATGAATCCGTACAGGACAACGAGACTGTCAGCCAGTACCTGAAGGCGCTGATCGATGGCTTTGAAAGCGGCAAGGTCGTCTTCGTTTCAGAGAAGCGGCAGCTGGTGTTGCAGCCCAACAACCTGCTGGAGTTCTCGATCAAGGCCAAGAAGAAAGGGGAAAAAAACAAGATCGTGCTCAAGTTCTCCTGGAAGGACAGCCATACGGCGCCCGACCCGGAGTCGGGGAGCCTCAAGATCATTTCCTAGGGGTGCCCAATGGACAATGTCCTCGACAATTTCCGGTTTCTGACCATCGAGGCCGAAAACCAGGTCAAGCTGACCTACGGTCTCCTGACCAGCTTCAACGTCCGGGTGCTGGAGAAGATCAATGCCAAGGACGACTACATCGATAACCTCAAGACCACCATTGAAAACAACTGCTTCTCCACGATCCACGCCTCCGGGGGCGCCCTGGCGCAGAAGGAGCTGAACGATATCCGTGCGCTCCACGTCATGGCCCTCAACCTGGAGCGGATCGCCGATTTCTGCGTCAACATCGGCCGGCAGACCCGGTATCTCTCAGATTTATCGATTCTCGCCGACTACGACTTCGGCAGCATGTTCTCGGAGATCCAGAAGGCCGTCAACCAGATCTCGGGGGTCTTCACCGCCAAGGACCTGAACGGCGCCCTGGCCATCTGCCGGAGCGAGTTCCGCCTTGATTTCCTCTACAAGTACAATTTCGACCACATCATGGCCCGGCTCAAAAGCGGGAAGCAGGCGACGGACCTGGTGACGGCCATCTTCATCTCCGGTACATGGAACGCATCGGCGATTCCATCCTGAACATTGGTGAGGCCCTGATCTTTTCCATCATCGGCGACCGGATCAAGATCCGGCAGGTGGAAACCCTGGAAAAGACCTTCTCGGAATCGGGCTTGGGGCAGACCCTCTGAGACGTTGACTTCATATCCATCTGGGGTTCCCGGTCCGGCTGCCGCATCAGTCGGGTCGGCCGGAAGCGGCCGTCGGGGTTCAAGTCCCAGGGCATCGATAAGGAGGGGGACATCAAAAAGATCAAGAATGAACATGACAATATCCTGAAATGGGAGACCATCTATCCGGGCATCGTCCCCAGGATCTTCGCCTACTGCGAGAAGGCGGACACCGTTTCCATGCTGGTGGAGTTCCTCTCGGGATGCACTCTCGAGCATGTCATCCTCACCGAGAACTCCGATGTGATCCGGAACGTCATCTTAATCTTCGAGCAGACCGTCGGCGACATCTGGCAGCGGACGATCCAGCCGGGGCCGCTTCACACGGACTACATGGCCCAGCTTCGGTCCCGGTTCGACACCATCCACCGGGTCCACCCCGAATGCATCCGGCCGGCCCTACGGATAGGCGATTTCGCCGTTCCGGCCACCCTCGAGCTCATCGACGCCTGTACCCGGATCGAGGAGGCGGTCACTGCGCCGTTTTCCGTCTTCATTCACGGCGACTTCAACACCAACAACGTCATCTACAACCACGAAGAGCAGAAGATCAACTACATCGACCTCTACCGCTCCCGCCAGGCGGACTATGTCCAGGACGTCTCCGTATTCCTGGTCTCCAATTTCCGCCTGCCGGCATTTGACGTGGAGCTGCGGGAGCGGATCAACACCGTCTGCCTCTATTTCTATGAATTCTTTTCCGGATTCGCCGAAAGAAACGGGGACCGCACCTTCAACGCCCGCCTGGCCCTGGCCCTGGCCCGGTCGTTCTACACCTCGACCCGGTTCGAGCTCGAGCCGCATTTCGCCCGGGAGATGGCCATGCGCGCCCATTACCTCATGGAAAACCTGGCAGTCCACCAAGGGCGGCCATGGGAGGATTTCCGGCTTCCGGAAGACGTCCTTTTCTATTAAGAATCCATTCAGACCCAACAACATCTGGAACACACAGGAGCAATCACATGCCAAATATTGGTGTCGTAGGAACCATCGACGGCTGGTCTTCGGAGAAGCTGGCGGAAAAGACGGGCTATCGTCTGCTCATCGACCTGGAGAAGGTCTCCCTGGACCTGGCCTCGGGCAGTGCGTGGTAAGAGGGGACGGACCTGTCCAGGCTCGATGCGCTCATGATCAAGAAGGTCGGCGCCCGATATTCGCCGGCCCTGATGGACCGGCTCGAAATCCTCCGGTTTCTCAACGAGCGGGGGCTGCCCATGTTCTCCAACCCCTACTATATCATGCGGGTCCTCGATCGGCTCAGCTGCACCGTCACCCTCAAAAGCGGCGGCATTCCCATGCCGGAGACCACCATCACCGAGGATGCCGGCGCAGCCGAACAGGCCGTCGACCGCTACGGCGAGGCGGTGTTCAAGCCCCTCTACACCTCCAAGGCCCGGGGCATGACGGTGATCCGCGCCGGCAGCGGGGCCCGGTCCGAGATCGACGACTTCCGGGCCAAGTACGGCATCATGTACATCCAGAAGAAGCTCGACCTGGGCGGGCAGGACCTCGGCGTCGCCTTCATGGGGGGGGAATACCTGACCACCTACGCCCGTTGCGGCGACGGCTCGTCCTGGAACACCACCACTAACTCGGGGGGGAAATACCGGGCCTATTCGCCGTCCGAGGAGACCATCGCCCTGGCCAGGAAGGCCCAGGATCTTTTCGGGCTCGATTTCACCTGTGTCGACGTGGCCGAGACGGCCGAGGGACCAATGGTCTTCGAGGTCTCCGCCTTCGGGGGCTTCCGGGGCATCCAGACCGCCGGCGGCATGGATGCGGCGGCGCTTTACGTAGACTATGTGCTGGAGAGGATATCGAGATGATGTGGCAGCAGATGAACTACCGAAAGAGTATTGTCGCGCATTTGCGGGAGGCCTTCCCGGTCGGGCATGAGATGGATCTGGCCTTTGGCGGATGCACCGTCCGGGTCCAGGCGAGCGACCCCCGCATCCCCGAGGCCCTCGCCGAATACTACGGCGAGTTCGTCCGGCAGGAGGGCGCCCCCGACATTCTCGTCACCGTCCACGAGGCGCCGCCGCCGGAGCTCCCCTATGATTTCATCATCAAGCCGCCGGACCCCGGCAAGACCAAGATCAAGGAGGAGTTCCTGGACCTGCCCGACGGCCGGATCGTCCGGAAGCGGCTGACGGGGATGATCTTTGTCTTCGGCGAGGGCGACCACGCCGCCGTGGGGCCCTGCATGGACAACCTCAATCAGGTCGTCAATTTCATCAACAACCGCTACATCGAGTGGCTCCTCTGCCGGGGCTGCCTCCTGGGGCATGCCGCCGGCATCATCTGGAACGGCAGGGGGCTTGCGATGGCCGGATTCTCCGGTGCGGGAAAGTCGACCCTGGCCCTGCACATCATGTCCCGGGGGGCGGCGTTCGTGAGCAACGACCGGCTGATGATCGAATCCCGGGACGGCGACGGCCTCTACATGTACGGTGTGGCTAAGCTGCCGCGGATCAATCCGGGAACCATCCTCAACAATCCGAGCCTTATCAGCATCATGAGCGAGGAGGAGCAGGAGCGGTTCGGGTCCATGCCCCGGGAGGAGCTCTGGGAGCTCGAACACAAATACGACGCGCCCATCGACGAATGCTTCGGGTCGGACCTCTTTGTCCTTGACGCCCCGATGAACGCCCTGGCCATCCTCAACTGGCGGCCCGACGGCGGCGCCACGTCGGTCCGAAAGGTGGACATCGCCGAGCGCCGGGATCTCCTGCCCGCGTTCATGAAATCGACCGGGCTTTTCTTCCTGCCCCAAGCCGGATGCCGGATGCCGGAGCCGTCCGAGCAGAACTACGCCAGCCATCTCCATCAGTGCGACGTCCTTGAATTCAGCGGGGGGATCGACTTTGACAAGGCTGCCGCGTGCTGCCTGTCGTTTCTGGAGACGGGGCATGTCGTCGACGGACCGTTGTGATCCAGGGAGAAGGATGCGGCATGATCATCACCCTTACGCGTGACATCCGGCTGCCGGATCCGGTCAAGCTGGCCCGGTACCGGCGATCTCCGGAGCTGGGTCCCAAGCTTCTGTTCTTCAGCGGCGGCAGCGCCCTGAAAGACGCCTGTGCCGAGCTCATCCAGTATACCCACAACTCCATCCACATCATCACACCGTTCGATTCGGGCGGCAGCTCGGCCCGGCTGCGGGAGGCTTTCCAGATGCCCGCCATCGGGGATGTCCGGAACCGGCTTCTGGCACTGGCCGACCGAAGCCTCCACGGCTATCCGGAGATCTTCGAGCTCTTTGCCTGCCGCTTTCCCCGGGACGGAGACCCGGCGGCGCTGCAGGCGGAGATGGACGAGATGATCCGCGGCCACCATCCCCTGGTGGCCGGGATCCCCGACCCCATGCGCAAGATTATCCGCCATTACCTGCAGCGCTTCAAGGAGTTCATGCCGCGGGAGTTCGACCTGCGAAAAGCGAGCATCGGAAACCTCATCCTCACGGCGGGATACCTCGACAACCGGCGCAATTTCGATACCATCATCTATATCTTCTCCAAGCTGGTGCAGGTCCGGGGCGTGGTGCGGCCGGTGGTCAACAAATACCTGCACCTGGCGGCAGACCTGGCCAGCGGCGAACGGATCGTCGGCCAGCACCGGATGACGGGCAAGGAGGCTTCGCCCCTCACCTCCCAAATCACCGATCTGTGGCTGGCCCGGGACCGGGAGAACCCGTCGCCGGTGACGGTGCCGATCCGGCAGAAGATGGCCGACCTCATCGATGAAGCCGACCTGATCTGCTATCCCGTTGGCAGCTTCTATTCGAGCATCATCGCCAACCTCCTGCCCCGCGGCGTGGGAGGGGCCGTGGCCGGTAGCCGCTGCCCCAAGGTCTTCGTTCCCAATACCGGGGCAGGCGACCCGGAGGCCGTCGGGATGGAGATTATGGACCAGATCGAAGGGCTGGTCTCCTTTCTCGTGCGGGATGACCCGGCGGCGATCTCCGCCCGGGACGTCCTCAATTTTGTTCTGGTGGACCAGGCCCGGGGTGATTACCGGGGGAAGCTCGACCGGGAGAGGTTGACGCAGATGGGCATCGATGTTATCGATACCGCTCTGGTGAGCGAGAACTCCCATCCGCTCATCGACGCGAAGCTCCTGGTGCCGGTGCTGCTCTCCCTGGCGTGATCCGCCGCCGCACCGTCCCCCTGAAACGCCGATGGAGAGGATATAACCATGCAGGACAAACACAAGATTCTGATCGAGAGCATCAAGCGGCTGCTGCGCCGGAATGCCATCCCGCATCTGCGAAAGATCGTCAACAAGGCCCACGCCGCCGACCTGTCGGACGTCTTCCCCAACCTGACGGTCCGGCAGCAGCACCGGCTCTTCGAGCTCATCGGTGATGTCGAAAAAAAAGGGATCCTCTTCAGCGAGCTGGATGAAGCCACCTTCCTCGCCTTTGTCGAGCAGATGAACGTCGACGACATCGTGCCGGTGCTCGAGGCCATGCCCAGCGACGACGTGGCCGACCTCCTGGGGCAGCTCAACGATGAAAAGTCCGACGCCATCCTCAAGAAGATGAAGCGGGAGGGGCAGGAGGAGCTGGAGAACCTCCTCAAGTACGGGGACGACACCGCCGGCGGCATCATGGTGCCCGATTTCATCGCCCTCCGGGAGGATGCCACGGCCGGCGACGCCATCCAGCTGTTCCAGAAGGACTACAAGGACGTGGAGATGCCCTTCTACCTCTACGTCGTGGATGAATACGGCAAGCTGGTGGGCGTCTGCTCGCTGCGGCAGCTGGTGGTCTTCCCCCCCGAAACGCCCCTGCGGTCGTTCATGTCCACGGACGTCTTTTCGGTCCGGACCGACACCGACCAGGAGGAGGTGGCCAATCTGGTCGAGCGTTACGACATCCTGGCGGTTCCCGTCGTGGATGAGAACCACCGCCTGGTGGGCATCGTCACGGTGGACGATGTCATCGACATTTTCCGCGACGAAGCCACCGAAGATATCCTCAAAATGGCCGGCGTGGGCGAAGAATTCGTCGAGACCCAGACCGTTTTCCGAAGCACCAAAACCCGCCTGCCATGGCTTCTGGCCAGTTGCCTCGGCGGGGTGGTGGCGCTTTTCGTCATCGGACATTTCGAAAACACGTTGAACCGGTTTGCCTACCTGGCGGCCTTCATTCCCGTCATTATGGGGATGGGCGGCAACATCGGCACCCAATCCTCCACGATCGTGGTACGCGGTCTGGCCACGGGACGTCTCAGCATCCGTGATATCTGGATGGTGGTCGGCAAAGAGTTGACTGTCGGGTTTATTCTCGGTATGGTCTACGGTGTCTTCATCGGATCAGTGGCCCAGGCCCAATACAGCATGCTCATGCTCGCACTGGCCGTGTGTTTGGCGGTCATCTGCTCCATGTCCGTGGCAGCCCTGGTGGGGTCATGCGTGCCCATGCTGTTGGCCCGTATGAATGTGGACCCGGCCGTGGCCACCGGACCGTTTGTGACTACGGCCATCGACATCGTTAGTGTTTATTTTTATTTTACCATCGCCACCCAATTGCTTGGCGTTTGATCAGGCGAACAGAATCCAGTGATGGCCGGCCAGCCCCACGGTAAATCCGAGACATCAGGGCAACAGGAATCTGGTATCCCCCATGGCGGTTGGGATTGTGTGGGTTCCCAACCGGTGCTGCAATTGCTTCTCTACCCAATGCAAAAATAAATCAACACACAAAAACCAAATGGTTTTTTAACATGCAACTAGCATGAACGATTTATTCGTTAAATTTGTGTCGATTGGTGGGTTTACAACAGTTGGCAATTCCATCTTCAATACTATCCCTCCTTGCAGTTGACTGCTGTGATTGCCCAATCGACAGGATTACATCACAACCAATCCGGGACTGATGCGTGTAATCTGACACGACATGATCCTTTCTAATGGCTGCGGCATCCTCCCGGATTGAGAAATGATCATCATTCACTCAGATGAGACAGCGGCCTTAGACGGATTTATCAAACAGGCGCTCAACGATCCAAACGCAAACAACCACTTACCCAAAGGATGGGCAAATGACAGCACAAACAGAGACATCACAAGTCAATTGGATAGCCGATGCTGTGGAATACAGCGTGGATGCGGCCCAACGCACGCTTTTGTACTGGGACATCATGCGTAAGCGCGGCAACACCTATATCGACCACCGCGCCAACGGCCAGCCGCCGGTCCTTGTTTTTGACTACACCACGATCATCGACGGGCACGAATTGGATCCACCGGCAAACTATTCCCTGGTCCAAATCATCGATCATCGCGGCACCCAACCGGATCGACGGTCCACGTCATCCAAGACGAACGGGGATGAAAACGACAGACGCGGAACCGCCATCGACCGGCGGGACCAGCCCAAGGGGCTGGTCGGAGAAGCGTTCAGAAACAACCGGCCGATCTTGATCATTGATCCCCGGGCAGGCCATGGGCCGGGAATCGGCGGTTCCAAGCTGGATTCCCAGATCGGCATGGCACTCAATGCCGGCCATCCGGTTTACTTCCTCATCTTTTCCATTTATCCCGAACCCAATCAGACATTGATGGATGTCTGGCAAGCGGAAATCCACTTCCTGGAAGAAATCCGGCGCCGGCATCCAAAATCGCCCAAGCCGGCGGTGATCGGCAACTGCCAAGGGGGCTGGGCGGCGGCCCTGATCGGTGCCGAACGGCCCGATATCACCGGTCCCATGGCGTTCAACGGATCCCCGCTTTCCTACTGGAGTGGCCTGGTGGGGGTGAACCCCATGCGCTACGCCGGCGGTCTATTGGGCGGATCATGGGTGAATTCCTTTATGAGTGATCTGGGCAACGGCCTTTTTGACGGCGCCGATCTGGTGGCCAATTTCGAAAACCTCAATCCGGCCAATACTCTCTGGTCCAAACAGTACAACCTTTATTCAAAGGTGGACACCGAGGAAAAACGGTATTTGAATTTCGAGAAATGGTGGGGCGGTTTTTATTTCATGACCAGAGAGGAAATCGCCACCGTTGTCAACTGCCTGTTTGTGGGCAACAAGCTCGAGCAGGGGTCCTTCGAGATCGGCCACGGCAAATCCATCGATCTTAACAAATTCAAGGCCCCTGTGGTGTTGTTCGCCTCCTTTGGCGACAACATCACCCCCCCTCAGCAGGCGTTCAACTGGGTGGCCAAGGTCTACGGTTCTTCTCAGGAAATCAAACGCAAGGGCCAAGTGATCGTGCTTGTCCTGCATAAGAGCATCGGCCATCTGGGTATCTTCGTTTCCGCCAAAATCGCCCGCACCCAGCACAAGGAAATTATCGGCAGTTTCGATATGCTCGAATTCCTGCCCCCTGGTTTGTATGAATTGGTTTTTGAGGAAGAAAATCCAAAGTCACCCGAGCAGGGCTACAGCGCACGGTTCGTCGAACGTGAGGTGGACGACATTCTGGGCTATGATGACGGCCTGGCCGATGAAGAGGCCTTTTACTCGGTACGCACCGTGTCGACGATCAACAACACGCTCTATCAGACCTTTGTCAGCCCGTGGATCAAGATGCTCATGACGGAGCCATTGGCCGAAGGAATACGTCAACTTCACCCCTTGCGCGTCCAGCGTTATACGGTTTCCGATCTGAATCCACTCACCTGGCCGATCATGGCTGCCGCACCAATGGTCAAAGAGAGCCGGCGCCAGGTGTCGGCAGACAATATTTTTCTGGCCATGGAGAAAAATTTTTCTCAGAACATGGTGTCCATGCTCAACGCTTACCGGGATGCCCGCGACCTCGGCCAGGAATTGCTGTTCAAAATGATCTATGAAAATCCGTGGACCCAAATGCTCTTTCCGCCACCCAAAGACGAGGCTGCCGAGCAGCGTCAGGCCATGGAAGAGCGTCTGCGCAAAGACAACGCCCGGTTACGCAACAGTATGCACCAGGGCGGTTGTCCGGATGCCGTGGTCCGCATCCTGTTGGCCATCATGACCGCCAACCGGGAGTTGACTCGCGAGGAATACGATACGGCGGAAGGGATCGTTCGCGGCCTGCATCAATTCAAATCCATCACCCCGGGCAAACTGCGGGAGATAGTCAAAACACAGGCACGCCTGCTTCAAGTGGACAGGGAAGCGGCCATCACCGCGCTTCCGCAGCTGATTCCCGACCCGGCAGATCGGACCGAAGCCATGGCCGTTATCGACCAGTTTACCACTGTGGCCGGCCGTGAACTGAATACGGAAGAGATCGCCACCAAGGAAGCCATTCTCTTTCATCTTAAGGAAAGTGAGGTTTAACCCAGCGCATTCAATTGCGGTCATTTGGCATCCAGGACGGTGTCCTCAAATACACTGCAATCCATAAACACCATTTACCAATGCAGCTTCGGATTCATAGATACCGCTTACCCTTGCCAGCACCAAAATCCACCGTCTGCAGATGAGCGCATACATGACAACCTAACAAAGGGAGGAAAACGATGCTCGAAATCAAAAATTCTGTAGCCGTCATTACCGGTGGTGGCGGTGGTATTGGATTGGAACTCGCCCGGTACTGGGTGAAAAAAGGCGGCAAAGTGGTCATTGCCGACATTTCCGAGTCGCTGCTCAGTAGTGCCGAAACCGATCTTACGGCCATGGGCGGAGAAGTGCTTGCCGTGGAAGCCAACATCGTCAATGAAGACGACGCCGGACAGTTGGCCCAAAATGCCATCGATCGCTTCGGGCAGATCAATCTGGTGGCGCCCTTCGCCGGCATCATCCGGGACGGCATGCTGGTTTCCCCGGATCGGGATACCGGTAAGGTTACACGCAAAATGGCGTTGGAGGATTTTAAACTGGTCCTGGACATCAACCTGACCGGTGTTTTCCTGACGGTCCGCGAATGTGCCGAACAGATGATCAACCATCAATGCAAGGGATTGATCTGCCTGATCTCCTCTACCGGCTCCTTGGGGACGGCCGGCCAGATCAACTACTCATCCACCAAGGCAGCCATGTCGGTGATGCCCAAGGTGATCACGGCCGAATTTTTCCGTCGGGGTCTGGCCGACCGTATCCGCTGTGTGGCCGTCGCCCCGGGCTACGTCGGCACCCCCATGGTCAAAGGAATGAACCAGAAAGCCTT
>CAJXSB010000096.1 GCA_913060435.1 uncultured Desulfococcus sp. | reverse complement strand
GCCTCGAGGTGCGGGAGCAGCCCTTTCCGTTCCGTGCGTGGTTTACGGCCGCTGTCGGCATCCCCATCGGGGTGATTCTCCTCTTTGCGTTTGTCGTCAAGGCCTATGTTTCCCTCTTTTACGGCGAGGAGGCCGCCCGTTCGAAGGCATCGAACAGCCGGACCGGCCCTCACGAAACCGAGTTCGAGAAGATCGTGGCGACCATCAGCAGCTTCAACATCTTCACCATCGGGTTTCTCCTGCTGCTGGGGGTGTTCATGTACTGGGTGCTCCCCAACATGGTCACCTATATCGGGCGGGTCAGCGTCGATACCCTGATCCGGTTCAAGTGGGTCTTCATCGCCGCCGGCATGGTCGTGGTCGGTCTATTTATCTGGATCATCTATCTCCGCTATCTTCTGGCCCGGCGGAGCATCGACAACCAGGCCGAGCTCGAAAAGGCCCGGCTCCAGCTCGAATACCAGCGGGATCCAGGAGCACAGGCTCGCCTCGGATACGACCCGGATCCGGCGCCGGCCCCCCAGCTCGAGGCCTGGACATCGCCTGCCGGGGAGGAGGCGTCGCCGCTCCAGCCCCACCCGCCCGAAGCCGAGCCGAATTCAGATGCGCCAAAGGCTGGCGGGGGGCCTTCGGGCGGAGGCAAATCAACCGAGATGTCCTCCGCATGATGCCATGCAGATCATCACCACCCACAAGAATACGGATTTCGACGGCTTTGCATCGGTGATCGCCGCTACGGTCCTCTATCCGGGGGCCATACCGGTGATTCCGAGGAACATCAACCCCAATGTCCGCTCCTTCCTCGCCATTCACAAGGATCTCTTCCAAGTCCGGACGGTGGATGAGATCGACCTCGACAAGGTTCGCTCCCTGGTGGTGGTCGACGTCAACCAGTGGCACCGTCTGGACGATTTCCGCAAGCTTCGGGGTCGGCCATCCCTGGAAGTGATCCTCTGGGACCACCATCCGGAGAAGGGCGACATCAACGCCAACTGGGTCCGCCACGAGGCCATGGGGGCGAACATCACCCTCATGGTCCGCCAGATGCGGCTCGAAAAAAAAGCCCTGACCCCCATCCAGGCCACGCTTTTTCTGACCGGGCTCCATGAGGACACCGGAAGCTTCATGTTCCCCTGCACCCGCCCGGAAGACGCCGAGGCCGCCGCCTACCTCATGGCGGCCGGCGCCGACGTGAGCGTCGTCGGGTCCCTGCTACGGCCGGCCTACGGCGAAAAACAAAAGAATGTCCTGTTTGAGATGCTCCAAACCGGCGTTCGAGAGACCATCAACGGCTACAAGGTCTCGTTCCACCAGGTCGATATAGAGGGCCACGTGGGCAGTCTGTCGGTGGTCGCCCAGATGTGCCGTGAGATTCTGAACGTTGACGCGGTTTTTGGCATCTTTACCGGAAAAAAGAAGGGCAAGGCCATTGTCATCGGCCGCAGCAGCCCCGAGGGGCCGAACATCGGCACCCTGTTGCGGAGCCTGGGCGGTGGCGGACACCCGGGTGCCGGCTCGGCCATGGTCGACTTTGTCAACCCCGATACGATCCAGGAAATGATCCGGGACCTCATCGAGGGCAACCAGCAGGCCTCGGTCCAGGTCAGCGATCTCATGTCCTTCCCGGTGACTACCATCGCCGCCGACGCCCCCATGACGGAACTCCGAAAGCGTTTGATGGAAAAGGGCTGCACCGGGCTGCCGGTGGTGGACGGGGAGCGCCTCGTCGGCGTCATTTCCCGGCGGGACTTCAGGAAGGTGCGGAAAAACAAGGACCTGAAGTCGCCTGTCAAGGCCTTCATGAGCCGCAACGTCAAGACGATCTCGCCGGGGAAGAGCCCCATGCAGGCGGCCCGGCTCATGGTCAAGCACGATATCGGGCGGCTTCCCGTGATCGAGGAGGACCGGATAATCGGGATCGTGACACGCTCGGACGTGATGCTCTATTTCTACGATATGCTGCCGGATTGAGGTGCGGCACGGCCGTTCAGGCAGGCGCCCCCTTTCGGGAATCCGGTCTCGAAAGATAATTGCGGATGTCCACGGCATCGACCTGAGTGGGATCCAGAAATCGTTTGGCGTAGGCCTCGTGGACGCCGCTTTGGAGAAAGAGGTCGAAGAGATCGGCGTCGATATGCTGATCGTCCCGACACAGAGAGGCATGCGTCATGGACAGCGCAGAAAAACGCTCCGGGAATCCCGTCATCTCCCTCGTGGACATCGCCGTTCGCATCGGCGCGCGCCGGCTTCTGGAGGGCACCTCCTGGCAGATTCTGCCCGGCCAGCAGTGGGCGGTCATGGGCCCCAACGGTGCCGGCAAGTCGACCCTCGTCCGGGCGGTGGCCGGGGAACTGCCCATTGTACAGGGCCGCGTGGCTCGGGGGCCCGGCGGCGCCCCGGATCGAATCGGATATGTCTCTTTTGATCTCCATCGGCGCCTGATCGCCCGGGAGGAGGCGCGGGACGACGCCCGGGATTTCAGCGGGGATTGGGGGGATCTCACCAGGGTCCGGCAGCTTTTCGGTCCATACCCGGCGCTGTCCGGGGCGTCGGCCCGCGCGGCGCGGCGGCTCGGGATCGCCCCGCTTCTGGACCGCACCATCCGCACCCTGTCGACGGGCGAAATGCGAAAGGTGCTGATCGCCCGGGCATTGGCGCGCGGGCCCGAGCTCCTGGTGCTCGACGAGCCTTTTGACGGGCTGGACGCCCCGTCTCGGCGGCACCTCATCGGCATTGTCGGCCGCCTCATGAGGGAGGGGACGCAGATCATTCTGGTCACCCACCGGCGCGCTGAAGTGCCGCCGGAGGCAACCCATCTCCTGGAGGTTTCCGGTGGGCGGGTGGTTTGGCAGGGCGCGCGGAACGGGGGATACGAACCGGCAGTGGAGGGGCCGGGCCCGGCCGCTGTCCCGGCGCCGTCGATTTCACGGTCATTCGGGGCCGGACGACGGGATAACACACCGTTCCAGGCGCCGCCGGTCCTCATCGAAATGCGGCGGGTGAACGTCCGCTACGGGTCGGAGGTGGTCCTGGCGGATGTCGACTGGACGGTCCGGCGCGGCGAGAACTGGGCCGTCCTGGGCCCCAACGGCGCCGGGAAGACGACCCTTCTGGGAATGATCGCCGGCGACCATCCCCAGGCCTACGCCAACGAGATCTATCTGTTCGGCCGGCGCCGGGGCAGCGGGGAGAGCATCTGGGAGGTGAAGGCCCCCATCGGCATGATCACCCCGGAGTTCCAGATCCGCTATCGAAAGGATGTCACGGCCCAGGAGGTGGTCCTGTCGGGGTTCCATGACTCCGTGGGGCTCTACCGCCGCTGCTCTCCACTGGAGAGGGAGACCGCGCGGGACTGGCTTCGTCATATGGGCGTCGCCGACCGGGGGGATCGGCCCTTTCCCCATCTTTCCCATGGCGAGCAGCGGCTGGTCCTCCTGGCGCGGGCCATGGTGAAATCGCCGGCGCTGCTTATCCTGGACGAACCCTGCCAGGGGCTTGACCGGGAAAACCGCAGGCGCTTCCTATCCCTCATCGAGGCCGTCGGCCGCCATACCCCCACCCACCTCCTATATGTCACCCACCATTCGGACGAAATTCCTGCCTGCATTACCCACGTTCTCCGCCTTGGCGGCGGTCGTCGTACGGCCGTGGCCGAAAAAAGAGATGTCGATTATTCCTGAGCGGAGGCTGGTCCGCTTTTCGGCTGCTGGATGGTGATGCCTTCGGCCTCGAGCAGCTCGTTGAAGCCCGCGCGCATCAGGACGGGGTCGACAAGGAGCTTGGACTTCTTGGTTCCCCTGGCGTCAACGAAGGTGTGCTCCAGGGTCATCCGGTGTTTCTGGAGGATTTTCAGGCTGTCGTCCAGCAGGATGACATGATAGTTGAGCGCACCCAGCACCAGGCCGCCGATGATGACCAGGATGATCAGCACATGTTTCATTTGGCATCTTCTCCAGTGAATTCCATTGTTCCCGGCGTGGACGTCCCGTCCTAGCGCCAGCGCACCGGGATGCGCACGATCTGCCGGGCCTTGTTCCGGAAGAGCAGGTAGCGGTTCTCCCTGCCGAAAAGATAGAGGTCCCGGGTGACCGTGACATCCATGCGGCAATAGTCGATAATCTCCTGAATGCGGCCCTCCTTCCACCACCGAAGGGCCTGCAGGCCGTCGGCTGTCTTTTTTGCGCCGAGGGTCTCGCCGGCCAGGTGGTCGAGGGAAAGACGGTAGCCCAGCTGCCGTTTGACCTCGTCCAGGATGTCGAGGGTGGCGAGGGCCTTGAAATCGAAATCGATCAGCCCCCCCAGAACCCGGTAGTCGAAACGCTTGATATTGAAGCCGACCACCAGGTCCATGGTTTTCAGGCGCGCCACCAGTTCCGGTATCTGGTCCTGGAGGTAGTCGATAAATCGATCTTCCCCCGCGTCATACAGGACAGCGCAGCTGACGCCCATCCGGTCGGCCCGGTGCCACCCGCCCACCTCATCGGCCGAACGCCGGGTTTCGATGTCCAGAACGCCGAAGCGCCCCGGGGCGGGGGGAAGGCCCCGGGGTCGGGGGGGCGGCGCTGGATCCGCCGCCAGGGAGCGCGCTGTTTCGGGCGGCGCCGGCGGGGCGGGGGCGGCCTGGAGGGCCTCCAGAATGAACCGGGCCGCCGCCTTGTCGATGGGCCGGTTGCCCGAGCCGCATTTGGGAGAATGGACGCAGGAGGGACACCCCGACTCGCAGGTGCAGGAGGTGATGGCGGTAAGGGTTGCCGAAAAAAGCCCCTCCGCACGCTGGAACGCCTGGCGCGTCAGGCCGGCGCCGCCCGGGATGCCGTCGTAGATGAAGACGGCCGCCTGCCCGATCTGAGGATGGAGCGGGGTGGAGATCCCGCCCAGGTCGTTGCGGTCGGTCATGACCAGCAGGGGAAAAATGCCGATGGCGGCATGCTCCACCGCGTGGATGCCGCCCATGAAATGGCGCTGCTGCTGTTCGGCCTCGCGCCGGACTTCCTCGGGAATCACCATCCAGATTCCCTCGGTTTCGAAGATCTGAGGCGGCATTTCCAGTGGAATGATGGAGAGCTTCCTGCGGCCGTGGATCTGGTGTTTCTCGTATCCGGTTACCTGGTCGGTGACGCGGAGGCGGCCGGTAAAGACCGTCGTCCCCCACGCGGTGCGGCGGTCCAGAACCTCGAGAATCTCCGTCGATTTGGTGGCCCGGACCCGGGTGTAGTAGTTGACCCTGGCTGCCGCAACCTTGGCGGTGCAGCCGCCGATGTCGAACTCCTCCACCAGGAATGTCTCGCCGTTGTGGATGTAAACGGCACCGGGATGGGTCTCCCGGAAGGCGCGGAAGGCGTCGATCTCCCCGCGGCTCTCGCCGGTCCGCGCACAGACGATGGCGAAGCGGCTGCCGGTGCCGCGCAGATTCACGTGCCGGTGGGGTGCTTTGCGACGGCTGAAGAGCCGCCGGCCGTCGCCGCTGCGGAGGAGGCCGCCTTCGGCTTCCAGATCCGCCGCGGCCTGTCGAGCAGCTTCCGGGGCGAGGATCGCCTCGTCGGTCTGCAGGGGCAGCTCGGCGGCGGCGCAGACCAGATGGCGCTTGAGAATCTCGGGGTTCTCCGGGTTGACCACGGCGGCCTCGGCCTCCCGCGTCACCAGCTCCAGCGGGTTCCGCATGAAATACTGGTCGAGGGCGTCCTCCCCCCCGATCAGGGCGACGGCGGCATCCTGCCCGCTCCGCCCGACCCTGCCGGCCCGCTGCCATGTAGCGACGATGGTTCCGGGGTAGCCCACGAGGAGGCAGAGGTCGAGATCCCCGACGTCAATGCCCAGCTCGAGGGCGCTGGTGGAGATGACCGCCAGGAGTTCGCCGCTGGAGAGCCTCGCCTCGATATCCCGCCGCTCCTCGGGCAGAAAACCGGCCCGGTACGGGCTGATCCGGTCGGCGAAGGTGCCGGCTCTGCTTCCCGCCCAGAGGGCGATCAGCTCGGTCAGCTTTCGGGACTGGGCGTAGACGATGGTCCGGAGGCCGCGGTGGAGGGCGGCCTTGAGCATCAGGATCGCTGTCTGGGCCGGCCCCTGGACCGGATCGATGAAGACCAGGTGCTTTTTGCCCTGGGGCGCGCCGCTTTCGGTCACGGCCACCACCGGGAGCCCGGTGAGCTGCTCGGCAAGCGACGCCGGGTTGGCGACGGTGGCCGAACTGAAGATGAAGGTGGGGGTCGCACCGTAGCGGCTGCAGATGCGGCGGAACCGGCGGAAGACCTGGGCCATGTGGGAACCCATGATGCCCCGGTAGGTGTGCACCTCGTCCACGACCACAATCTCGACCCCCGACAGGAATGCAGACCACTTCTCGTGGTAGGGAAGCAGGGAGAGATGGAGCATCTCCGGGTTGGTCAGAAGGACGTTGGGCGGATTCTCCCGGATGCGCCGTCGATGCCAGGCGGTGGTGTCGCCGTCGTAGATGGCGGCCGTGGCCCGCGCCAGGTCGCCGGAGGCGCCCGACATGGCGGAGAAGGCACGCAGCTGGTCCTGGGCAAGGGCTTTCAGCGGAAAGAGATACAGCGCCCTTGCATCGGGGTTTTTCAGAATGTTGTCCAGGACCGGCAGGTTGTAGACCAGCGTTTTGCCGCTGGCGGTGGGCGTTGCGGCCACGACGTGTCTGCCCTGCCGGACCAGGTCGATGGCACGGGCCTGGTGCCGGTAGAGGTGCGAAATGCCGCGTGCCGCCAGGGTCTCCTGAACAGGGCCGGAAAAGGCGTGCTCGGTCTGGGTGCAGTCCGCCGGGCGGCAGGGCAGGGTCATGTGGTAGATCACCTGATTCCCCAGGCGGGGCGATGCCTTCAGGGAATCGATGTATTCGTTGATGTCGGCAATGGGGGGCATCTCACCGAATGTGGGCTGCTGCGAAGAAATCCATGAAGCATACGGTTAGCAGAATCCCGCAGTGCAAACAAGGAAAAACCGGGCGTCGGCATGGGGCATCCCGGCGCAGGGTCCTCTCCCGGGGCGTCTGTACAGGATAACGGGGGGTTCCGCCGCCGCCGGCACGTTCCAAATTGCTTGCTCAAAACGAAAAATCGATATATAACTAATCTTATACAGCATTTGAGGCATGGCGGCGTCCGTCGCATCCGCGCCGGTCGCCAGTTCTATTTGTGTGTCAAAACAGGATCTTTTTATGCATCACATCTATCTCCTCTTCAGACATTTTTTCTCCCTGATCCGGAGCGAGGAGGTCTCCCGGGTCTCCATCGTGGTCGCCTGCATCACACTGGCAGGGAGCCTGGGGTTCATGTATTTCGAAGAGGGAACCCGGTTCATGGATGCGTTCTGGTGGGCGGTCGTCACCCTGACGACCGTCGGCTACGGCGATATTTCGCCGGCGACCCCGGGGGGAAAGCTGATCGGCATGGTGGTGATGGTCAGCGGGATCGGGTTTTTGGGGATCCTTACGGCCGGCATCGCCGGCATTTTCATTGAACGAAAATTTCTGGAGAATCGAGGAATGAAGGCCGTCAACCTGGAAAACCATTTTATCATCTGCGGCTGGGGTTTCAATGGTCGGAAAATCGTGGAGGAGATCCGCGCCCACCCGGAAACCGCACGCCTGCCCATCGTCGTCATCGCCGATATCCCCGAAAAGCCTCTGGATGATCCCCACCTGTATTTCATCCATGGCGAGGTCAATACCGAGACACTGAAGAAGGCCGATGTCGACAACGCCAAGGTGGCCATCGTGCTGTCCGACGACCGGCTAGATGCCTATGCCCGGGATGCCAAGACCATCCTGACGACGCTCACGCTGGAGAGCGTCTGTCCCGATGTCTACACCTGCGTGGAGCTCATGGACGAGAAATACGTCTCCCACTGCAAGCGTGCCAGGGCCGACGAGATCGTCGTCGTGGGGGAGCTGAGCACCAATCTGTTGGTCCAGGCCGCCTTGAATCACGGCCTGACCCGTATGATCAGTGAACTCGTCAGCAACCGCTACGGCGAGGAGATCTACAAGGTCCAGATCCCGGACCGGTACGTCGGCCTGACCTTTCTGGAGGTGATGCTTCGTCTCAAGGAGCGGCACGGCATTCTCTGCATGGGCATCGAAGACCGGACCGGAAGGAAATTCATTGCCAACCCGGACAAGGACCACCATATCGCCGAAAACGACCGGCTCATCGTCATCGCATCCGAGAAGCCGGTGCTCTGAGAGCGCCATGCATTTGGCGTAAGGGGCGCCCGAAATGGCACCCGGATCCGAAGCCATGAATTTCGGGGGCGGCCTTGATCCCGTTCGTTTGCGTGTTAGATTGTATGTGGATTTCTCATAGCTAACCCTCGAGGAGGTAGGAATGGAAAAATTTGACCTGGTGAAGGAGTATCTGAACGACATGGGGATGGCCATCGTGTCGGAGGATCCTGGAAATGAGCTGGTGGTGGTGGAGAACGAGGCCGAGGGCATCAAGAATCTGATCGTCGACTGCGAGGCGCCCATCGTCATCCTCGAACAGCTGATCATGAAGCTCCCGGATCCCGGCCCGGAGACGCTCAAGCGTCTGCTGCAGATCAACCGGGAGCTGGTGCACGGCGCCTTTGTACTCGACGACACCGGGGAGCTTCTGATCTTCCGGGACACGCTTCAGCTCGAGAACCTCGACTGCAATGAGCTGGAGGGATCCATTAAAGCCCTGAGTCTCGCCCTTTCTGAATACGGCGCGGAGCTGCTGGGGTTCGCGGCGGCATGACGGCGCCGAACCTGTCAATTACCGCTCCGGGCGCACCCTCGGAACGGCACCATCCACCATTCCCAACGGCCTGAATATGAAGGAGGAAACTACCATGTCGTTTTTCAGTCGTATTTTCAAGATCGGACAGGCGGAGGCCCACGCCGCCGTGGACAAGTTTGAAGACCCCATCAAGATGACCGAGCAGGGAATCCGGGACCTGAAGCGGGACCTGCAGACGGCCATGACGAGCCTCGCAGAGGTCAAGGCCATCGCCATCCGAACCCGCAGGGAAGCGGACAACAAGAAAAAGCTGGCCACCGACTATGAGCGGAAGGCCATGGTGCTGCTGCAGAAGGCCCAGGGGGGCGGCATCGACGTTCAGGAGGCCGAACGGCTGGCGACCGAAGCGCTTTCCCTGAAGGAGCAGCATGCCAATGACGCCCTCCGGGTATCCCAGGAGGCAGAGCGCCATGAGCAGATGGCTGCCCAGCTCCAGGGCAACGTCAATAAGATCAAGTCCACCATCACCACCTATGAAAACGATCTGGTGACACTCCGGGCCCGGGCCAAGACGGCCGCGTCGACAAAGAAGATCAACCAGCAGATGGCCAGGGTCGACAGCAGCGGCACCCTCGCCATGCTGGAGAAGATGAAGGCAAAGGTCGAGGAGGATGAATCGCTGGCCATTGCCTACGGCGACATGGCGACCCCCGACAAGACCATCGATGATGAAATCGAATCGGCCCTGGACAGCGGAAAAAGTTCTACGGCAGCGGCCGATCTGCTGGAGCTCAAGAAACGGATGGGAATCTCTTAACGCTAGGAGCAGAGATGGGCTGGAGAGAATTTTTCGGCCTTCGAAAGAAGGGCAGGGGGCCGGATGATGAGGGCTCGGGGGTGCATCCGGTGGATCAGGTGACAGATATCCGGCTGTCCGACCTGAAAGTGGGGTATTTCTTGGACTACGACCTCAAAACGTGGGAGGTCGTGGCCTACCATTACTATGACTGGGGGGACGGCGGCAGCCTTACCCACGAGTGGCAGATGAAGAGCGCCGACGATACCCTCTATCTTGTAATGGAGTCCGACGACGAGGTCGAATGGAGCATCTTCCGGCCCATCCCCTTCAGCCGGCTCGGCGCCCGTGTCCGGAACCATATCATCGAGAACGAGGATCCGCCGGATGAAATCGAGTTGGAGGGGACGACTTTTCATCTCGACGAGTTCGGCGGCGGAAAATTTTTCCGAAACGGAAAAGGGGCGGGCGTCGAGTTCCTGGTTTGGGACTACGAGGATGACGCCGGCGAGCGGTACCTTTCCATAGAGCAGTGGGATGAGGAAGATTTTGAGGCCTCCCTGGGGGCGGCTGTCGAGGAATACCAGTTCACCAATATCCTGCCGCGTCTTCGATAGGGATGTGCCGGCGGCCTGCACGACGGGTGGGTGGATGCCCGGCGCGCCGGCGCCGGGCCTGCGGGCGTGGGCCCGGGAGCGCTATTCGTTGGGCTCGTTCCGAGAGAGCGTCTCCAGCACCGATGCCAGGCATGAATCCGCCTCTGCTGCCGGAACAGTGCAGGAGCCGGCGCCCCGATGGCCCCCACCGCCGAACTGCGCCAGCATCAAACCGACGTTCACCCGGCAGTTGGGATTGAAGATGCTGTGCCCCACGCCGATCACCACCCGCTCCTTTCCGGGGCCGTCGTACCGTATTTTAACACTGGCCACGGCCTCGGGATAAAACGAATAGACCAGAAAACGGTTCCCGTTGGGGGCAGTGCCGAAGGGGCGGAAGTCGGTAATCGACACGTGGCCTTCCAGCCGGGTATGGGCCTTGACGATTTCCGCAAACCGCCGGTTTCGATCAATGGCCCGCGCACACTGCTCCCGCACCAGCGGGTCCTCGAGGACCGCTTCGATGTCGGCGCGGCGGAGCAGCTGAATGAGGTGACCCCAGTAGCCCTCCCCGTCATCGTCCCGCCCCGAGACGGTCATGGAGAGAAGAACGTAAGGATATCTTTCGGGCGTGAGAACCTCTTCCATGGTGAGATCGGCGGCGTCGATCCGGTCGGTCTGATGAATGAGTTCGCTGTAATCCCGCTGAAACCGTCCCTGATAATACTCGTACACCAGCCCGGCCGCTGACGGCGCCAGCCGGTAGAGCCCCTCGAAAGGGGTGTCGGGCTGGTTGGTGAAATGGTGGTCGAACCACATGGCGCAGTTGGGGTGATAGGGCAGATTGGCGATGATATCTTCGTCGTAGATTTCCACCTGGCCCTTTTGAAGCTCGTTCGGCTCCGCCCAGCGGATGGGCTGGTCAATCTCTTCGGCATCATAGAGGAGGGCGGCGCAGACAATGCCGTCAAAGTCTGGGCGCGTCACGATTCTCATGGGGTTTCCTTTCACGGTGAAGAGCGGCGAAGAAAATCTTTGCGCTCCTTACTTGTTGAGGTTTGCCGTAAAGTATACTATCCTCCGCGTCGGAAGCCTTTCCGATGCGGCATCGTCATCCATGCGTTGCATTCGCTGCCGGGGTCCAGGACCGGCGCCCGTTTCGGCGCAGGTTCGACCGAAGGCCGAATCAAACGAACAACTATAGCGGTATTGTTCAAGAAATACAAGAGAGGGAGTCCACATCATGCCCCTTTATCTCGTTCAACATGGAAAGAGCCTGCCCAAGAGCGTCGATTCCGGGCAGCCCCTGTCACCCGAAGGCGCGGCCGATGTGGCGCGCATCGCATCGGTCGCCGCAGGATACGGCGTCAGGGTTTCCCGAATCCTGCACAGCGGCAAACGGCGTGCCCTGGAAACCGCAGAGATACTGGCCCAAAAGCTGTCCCCCGAAAGCGGCATGGCCGAAGCCCCCGGCTTGAAACCCCTCGACGATCCTGTGGTCTGGGCTGAAAAAGCGGATCCTTCCGGGAAGGTCATGCTGGTCGGACACCTGCCGTTCATGGAGAAGCTCGCCGCGGTCCTGGTCACCGGGAATGCGTCGCGGCCGATCTTCCGGTTTCAAAACGGCGGCATCGTCTGCCTCGACATCTATCCGGGAACCGAACGGGACTGGGTGATCCAATGGGCGCTGATGCCGCACGTCGGGTGAACGGATGCGCAAAGGCTCCAATGACCTGGTCCGGAACGTCCGGGCCGCGCTCCTGGTGGTCGCCCTCATGTGGGCGGTATTCTTTCTGAATGCACTTTTCCCGCCGGATTTCCGCCAGTTCGGGGTGGTGCCCCGGGAAACCGACGGGCTGTGGGGCATCTTTCTGGCCCCGTTTCTGCACGGCAACCTGAATCATCTTGCCGCCAATTCCGGTCCGCTGTTCGTTCTACTGGCCGTTTCACTGACCTTCAGCCGTGCGCTGACGGGCAAAGCCCTGGGCGCCATCGTGGTTGTCGGGGGGCTGGGCGTATGGCTCTTCGGGCGGCCGCACACCGTCCATATCGGGGCCAGCGGCGTTATTTTCGGTCTGATCGGCTTTCTGGTGTTCATCGGCATTTTTGGCCGGCGCTGGAAAACCCTCGTGCTTTCGCTGGTGGTTTTTTTTGCCTACGGCGGCGTGATCATGACCCTCTTCATCCATATGCCGGGCGTGAGCTGGAGC
>CAJXSB010000095.1 GCA_913060435.1 uncultured Desulfococcus sp. | reverse complement strand
ATGAGCGGATCAAGCGGATGCGCGACCTGTCCCGGAAGATGCCGGTATCCATCGAGATCTACCGGAAGGGCGCCGGAGAGAGGGCCTCCGCCGCGCTGCTTCGCCAGAAGCAGGCCCTGTCCGAGCGATGGTCGGCGGTGGAGGAGATGCTGGCCGGTGCATTGGTGCAGTGCGGTGATGAAACCCTGCGGGAAGCCTTTTTGTCCGGGCTCGAAACAGCGGTCGGCACGGCGGGAATGGACTATATCGGCGCGGTCAAGGCCCTGGCGCCTGCGGCGGCTGCAGCAGGAACGGCCTGGCTGGATTCCGTGACATCCGCCGTCACCGAGAAAGCCTTTGCCGTGGTTCCTGAATTGGCGTGATGCACCTCTTGTCGACACTTGAACGAAGCGGCGCGGGCCGGAAACCGGACCCGGAGACCGCCGGCGGATGAACCGCGAGCGCTGAGGATACAATCATAATCAATGTCGGGGCATTCTTTGGAAGGGCATCCGGCTTTCAGAAAAGGTCAGGTATGGGGCAACTGTTTGGTACAGACGGCATTCGGGGCATCGCCAATCGACATCCAATGACATGCGAGATGGCGCTGAACGTCGGGCGCGCGGTGGCGTCCTATTTTTCAAACGGCGGGGTGCGCCCCAGGATCATCATTGGAAAGGATACGCGTCTTTCCGGCGCCATGATCGAACATGCGCTGGTGTCGGGCATCTGCTCTGCCGGGGGGGATGCGGTCCGGGCAGGCGTGCTGCCGACGCCGGGGGTGGCCCATCTCACGGTCTCGGAGCAGGCGGATGCCGGCGTCATGATTTCGGCTTCCCACAACCCCTTCTACGACAACGGCATCAAGATCTTCGGACGCGACGCCTTCAAGCTCTCGGATGACGCTGAAGCCGAGATCGAAGCGATGCTGATGGAGGAGGGCTACCTGCAGACACGATGCGAGGGGGTACAGGACGTTGGGGGCGACTTCCGGCTGGCGGATGCCGACGCCTGCTACGCCCGGTTCCTGAAAACCGCCCTGCCCGAGGGGTTCCGCCTCGAGGGCATCCGAATCGTCCTGGACTGCTCCAACGGGGCGACATTTCGCGTGGCCCCGAGGGTGTTTCGGGAGCTGGGGGCGGATGTCACGGCCATGTTCGTTCAGCCCGACGGTCGAAACATCAATGACGACTGCGGCTCCCAGCATCCGGAGCATCTCTCGGCGCGGGTGGTCGAAAAGGGGGCGGACATCGGGCTCGCCTTTGACGGCGACGGCGACCGCCTGATCGCCGTGGATGAGCAGGGCAGGGTGGTGACCGGGGATCAGATGCTGGCCATCTGCGGGAAATATATGAAGGATCAGGGAACGCTGCCCGGCAGTATGGTCGTCAGCACGGTCATGAGCAATATCGGCCTGGGCCTGGCTTTCCGGGAGCTGGGCATCGTCCACCGCAAAACCGATGTGGGCGACCGGTATGTCATGCAGGAGATGCGGCGGTCGGGTGCGGTGCTGGGTGGCGAGGATTCGGGGCACATGATCTTCCTTGACCGGCACACCACCGGCGACGGCATCCTGAGCGCCCTCCGGCTGCTCGAGGTGATCCGGTCGACCGGTGCGCGGCTCTCCGAGCTGAACCGCGTCATGACGGTGTATCCACAGATGCTGATGAATGTGGCGGTGGCGGAAAAACCCCCCATCGCAGAGGTCCCGGCGGTGGCCGATGCCGTTGCCGCGGTCGAGGCGGCGCTTGGGGAGCGCGGGCGGGTCCTGGTTCGATATTCGGGAACCCAGCCGCTCTGCCGGGTCATGGTCGAGGGGCCGACACGGGAGGTGGTGGAGCGCTCCTGCCGCAGCATTGTGGATGTGGTCCAGGAGGCGCTGGGGATTCGTCACCCTGCGGACGCGTAACCATCATAATCAACGTTCCGGTCAACGTTCCGGCCGCCAGATCGTCATCGAGAGGTGTCGGGATAAAAAAAATACGGGGCGGTGCGGCATCGCCGCGCACGCCCCGCCAGCAAATCCTAATCCCTGCCGCCGCCGAAAATTCGAAGCAGCATCAGGAAGAGGTTGATAAAGTCGAGGTACAGGGACAATGCACCGAGGATGGCGCCTTTCCGGACCACCGCGGCATCGAGACCGTCGGGCTGCGTCATCGCCATGTGCTTCAGCTTCTGGGTATCGTAGGCCGTAAGCCCGACGAAGACCAGGACGCCGATGTAGCTGATGACCATGGCCATGCCCGAGCTCTGCACGAACATGTTGACCACCGAAGCGATGATGATGCCGATGAGCCCCATCATCAGGAAGCCGCCCATGGAGGTCAGGTCCCGTTTGGTCATCATGCCGTAGATGCTGCATGCCAGAAACGTCCCGGCGCAGATGAAGAAGGTCGACGCGATGGAGGACGCTGTGTAGGCGAGAAAAATCACCGAGAGCGTCAGCCCGTTGAGGACGGCGTAGAGCACAAAGAGTCCGGTTGCCGTCTGGGCGCTCATCTTATTGACCTTGGCGCTGATGGAGAAGACCAGGACCAGCTCCGCGATGATCAGGCCGAAAAAGAGGAGCCGGTTTCCGAAGATGAGCTGCATCATCGCCGGACTGTTGGCGACCAGGAAAGCGGTAACGCCGGTGAGTCCCAGCCCAACCGCCATCCAGTTGTAAACGCTCTGAATGAACGAATTGATGCGGACTTGCGGTAACGCTTTTTCATGGGTATACTGCATTGAAACCTCCTGTTAAAGTTGATCATAGTGCCGTATTAGAGTGCTGTATTTGATTTTGGCAAGAATATAACACGCAATCCCTTTTTTTCAAGACAAATCGGCCGCCACGGGGCCAAAATGACCAAGATGTAATTTCGGATGCCGAGCACCGGCCTCGCCCGGCGAACCGGCCGCCGGGCCGGAAAAGGAAAAACCGAAAAGGAAAACATGGCTGCCGGAAAGAAAGGCCCGATGCAGGAAAGATGAAGCCGGAGCAGCTCTATGCCGATCTCAAAGCCGCCGCAGAAAAGCTGGGGATCACCGTGGCGGAAAAGAGCTTCCGAAACGTGGGGATCAAGGTGGAAAGCGGCCTTTGCACCGTCAAGGGCAGAAAGATGTACATCCTCGACCGGAACAAAAGCCTTTCGGAAAAGATCCAGCTGCTGGGGGGCTGCCTGGCCGTTATGCCCAACGAGCACATTTATATGGTCCCGTTCGTTCGAGAATATATCGAAGGCCTGAGAGAGGGCGGCGGTTGATGGCGGCAAAGTTGGGAGCGTTAAAAAAGTTTACATAATATTCATTATCGGACATTTTGGCTCGGCCGGCATGAGGGCGATACAACGCCAAAAAGATTGAATCGGACCGGCAATTATGCTATTGGTTGCGGTCTTTGATCATAACAGCGGATTTCACATATGTGGTGATGAGGCAGGTTGAGGTGCAGCGGAAAATTTATTCGGTGTCGGAGCTGACCGCCGAGATCAAGGAGGTCCTGGAGGAAAGATACCCGTTTGTATGGATCAGCGGAGAGATATCGAATCTCCGGGTGCCGGCCTCCAGGCATTTCTATTTCACCCTCAAGGATGACAAGGCCCAGATCAGCGGCATCATGTTCCGCGGCCAGAACCGGAGCCTCAAGTTTATGCCCGAGGACGGCATGAGCGTTGTGGGGCTCGGCCGCATCAGCGTCTATGAACCGCGGGGCAATTACCAGATCATCTTTGAATACCTGGAGCCCCGCGGCGCAGGAGAGCTCCAGATCGCCTTCGAGCAGCTGAAGGCGGCGCTGGTTGCAGAGGGCCTCTTCGATGATGCCCGGAAAAAGCCGATCCCCTTTCTGCCGCGCGCCATCGGGGTGGTCACCTCCGGCACCGGCGCCGTGGTCCACGATATCATCCAGGTGGCCCATCGCCGTTTTCCGGGGGTCGGCATCCATATCGCGCCCGTCAGGGTCCAGGGGGACGGCGCGGAGAACGAGATCGTGCAGGCCATCACACTGCTGAACCGGTGCGCCGATGAGATCGACACCATCATACTGGCGCGGGGCGGCGGCTCCCTCGAGGATTTTCAGGCGTTCAACTCGGAGGCGGTGGCAAGGGCCGTCTTTGAATCGGAGATTCCCGTCATTTCGGGCGTGGGGCACGAAACCGATTTCACCATTGCGGACTTTGTGGCGGATTTGCGGGCACCGACGCCTTCAGCGGCGGCGGAGATCGCCGTCCCGCTGAAATCAGAGCTTGTCGCCCGAAACATGGACCTGACCGGCAAACTGTTCCGCTGGACAGAACGATATATTGCCCAGAAGCGGCAGCGCCTGGAGGAAACTTCACGACGGCTGGTCCACCCCCGGCGGAGGGTCGAGGACCTGTGGCTGCGCCTCGAGGACATCACCGGACGCCTCTCCGCCCGCTGCCGGGATGTACTGCGCCGGGAACGGGAACGGCTTCGCTGGCAGCGGCACCGCCTTTCGGTTCATGCGCCGCTCCAACAGGCCAGGCAGCTGGACCCGGCGCTGAAGCGGCTCCGCGGGACCCTCGCCGCCGCCGTCCAGCGACAGGTCGAGCGGGAGCGCATGCGGGTGGACGATCTTCGCGGTCGGCTGGAGGTCTTGAATCCGCTGGCGGTGCTGAGACGCGGATACAGCATCACGCAGACGGTGCCTGCCGGCGATATTGTGCGCAGCGTCGGGGATGTAGCCGTCGGCCAGGACCTGGACGTGAGATTGGCGAAAGGCGTCATTCGATGCCGTGTGGAAGAAAGGTCTGACATTGACGACGAAACAAACGTTTGAAAAGGCCATGGGGCAGCTGGAGGAGATTGTGCGGGAGCTGGAGTCCGGCGACCTGACGCTCGAAAGCGCCATGAAGAAATTTGAAGCGGGCATGAAGCTCTCAAAATACTGTTCCAAGATGCTGGACGAGACCGAGAAAAAGATCATGCTCCTGATGTCTGATGAAGAAGGAAATGCCGTCGAAAAACCCTTTGAGGATGGCTCCGAATGAGTTGAAATCGACGGGCCGAGGGCCGCGATCGATTGGGGTTGGGGCGGAACGCCCCGTAATAGAAAGGAATCGGTGCCCGACATTGAGTGTGCTTGAGACCATCAATTCTCCTGCGGATCTGAAACGCCTGACCAAAGCGGAACTCCCGCTTCTCGCCGAAGAGATCCGGAAGCGGATCGTGGATGTCGTATCCCGGAACGGGGGCCACCTGGCCTCGAGCCTCGGCGCCGTCGAACTGACCATCGCCCTTCATTATGTGTTCGACACGCCCCATGACAAGATCCTGTGGGACGTGGGGCATCAGGCATACGCCCACAAGCTCCTGACCGGCCGGCGGGACGCCTTCGGGACCCTTCGGCAGTACGAGGGGCTCAGCGGCTTCACCAAACGGAGCGAGAGCCCCCATGACGCCTTTACCACCGGCCACAGCAGCACCTCCATTTCGGCGGGCCTGGGCATTGCCTGTGCCAAGCGCCTGAAAAAAGATCCCGGAAAGGTGATCAGCATCATCGGCGACGGGTCCATGACTGCCGGCATCGCCTATGAAGGTCTCAACCAGGCCGGGGCGCTCCACAAAGACGAAAACATGATCGTCGTCCTCAACGACAACGACATGTCAATCTCCCGCAACGTCGGGGCCCTCTCCTCTTTTCTCTCCAGAACCTTTTCCGGAAAATCCCTCCAGGGGTTCCGCAGGGAGTTCGGGGAATTCCTGAAGTCGGTTCCCAAGATCGGCGACGACATCTATCAGCTGGCCAAACGTTCCGAGGAGTCCTTCAAAACCTTCGTAACGCCGGGAATGCTGTTCGAGGCATTCAATTTCGACTATTTCGGCCCCATCAACGGCCACCGGCTGAACCATCTGATCGATATCCTCTCGAACATCAAGACGCTCAACGAGCCGGTCCTCCTGCACGTCACCACCAAGAAGGGCAAGGGGTACGCTCCTGCGGAAAAAAATCCCGTCTATTTTCACGGCGTGGGGTGCTTCGAGGTCAAGACCGGCAACTGCATCAAGAAAGGCGTTGCGGTCCCCTCCTACACGGAGGTTTTCGGGGAGGCGATGGTCGCCCTTGCGGAAAAGGATTCCCGGATCGTCGCCGTGACGGCGGCCATGCCGGAGGGCACCGGCCTGGCGAGATTCGCCGACGCCTTTCCCGAGCGCTTCTTCGACGTGGGCATTGCCGAACAGCACGGCGTCACCTTTGCCGCCGGTCTGGCCACCGAAGGATATCGGCCGGTGGTTGCCATCTATTCCACCTTTCTCCAGCGGGCATACGACCAGATCCTCCACGATGTCTGCCTCGAAGCGCTGCCGGTGATATTCGCCATCGACCGGGGCGGCATAGTCGGCGAGGACGGGGCCACCCACCACGGCCTTTTTGACCTTTCTTTCCTCAGAAGCCTGCCCAACATGGTGCTGATGGCCCCCAAAGACGAAAACGAGCTTCGGCGCATGCTGGTCACCGCGCTCGACCACAACGGCCCCATCGCCCTCCGATACCCTAGGGGCACCGCCACCGGGGTGGCGCTGGAGGAGCCGATGCGGCCGATCCCCATCGGCCGGGCGGAGGTCCTGGAGGAAGGCGACGACGTCCTGATTCTGGCCGTGGGCCGCACCGTCCAGGATGCCCGTGAAGCCTGCAGCCTTCTTGCCGGGGAGAATGTCGCGGCGACGGTGGTCAACTGCCGCTTCGTCAAGCCCCTGGACATTGACAGTATCGCCGCCCTGGTCCGGAAGGTTCCGCGGGTGGTCTCGGTCGAAGAGAATGTCCGCCAGGGTGGGTTTGGCAGCGCCGTGCTCGAGGGGCTGAACGATGTCGGGGTCTCCGGATTTCAGATGGTGCGCGTCGGGGTGCGGGACCGTTTCGTGGCGCATGGCTCCCAGAAAATCCTTCGGGAAAAGCACGGCATCGACGCCCGGGGCATCATTTCGGCCGTCCGGCAGGTGCTGCGACGCTCCCCGCCAGGGCAGGCTTGATGACAGGTGCGAAAACGCGGCTGGACCGCCTGGTGGTCGCGGCGGGCATTGCCGAAAGCCGCCAGCGGGCCCAGGCCCTGATCATGGCCGGAAAGATTCTCGTCAACGGCGTTCCCATCGACAAGCCCGGTACTCCTGTTGCGCCGTCGGATGAGATTCTCCTCAGAGGCCAGAAAATGCCCTATGTCAGCCGTGGCGGGCTCAAGCTTGCCGCCGCCCTCGAGGCCTGCCGTGTCGCGGTGGAAGGGGCCGTCTGCATGGATGTCGGTGCCTCCACCGGCGGGTTTACGGACTGCCTGCTTCAGCATGGGGCATCCCATGTCTACGCTGTTGATGTCGGTTATGGGCAGCTCGCCTGGAAACTGCGTGAAGATTCCCGGGTGACGGTCATCGAGCGGACCAATATCCGCCATATGGACCCCTCGGCCGTCCCGGAGCCGGTCGACCTGGCGACCATCGATACCTCGTTCATCTCCCTGAAGATCGTCGTTCCCTCGGTGCTGCCATTCCTGCGTGCGGGCGGGACCATTCTGGCCCTGATCAAACCACAGTTCGAGGTTGGAAAGGGAAAAGTGGGCAAAGGCGGCGTTGTGCGGGATGCCGGCCTCCAGGCAGCGGTGGTGGAGAGCCTATCCGCATTTTTTGAAGAGATCGGTCTGGTCCGGAAGTCCGTGGTCCCCTCCCCTGTTCTCGGCCCCAAAGGAAACCAGGAATATGTGATTCTGCTGGACTGTCCGACGCCCCGCTCGAATTCAACTTGATTTTTTTATATAAAACATATAAGAATTAACGATTTAGGGGGGTAATTTTGAATTTTCTATAAATTCAAAAAAATAACGCAGAGAGGAGTATAAATGGCTGAAATAGTTGAAAAGTTGAGAAATATCGCCTTGGTTGGACATGGCGGTGCGGGCAAGACATCTTTGGCTGAAGTGATGCTGTTCGATGCTGGTGTCACCAACCGGATCGGACGCGTAGAAGACGGCAATACGGCCATGGATTTTGAGCCTGAAGAGTTGAAGCGCAACGCGAGCATCTCAACTGGGCTGCATCAGGTGACCTGGAAGAAGCATTCGATCACGCTGCTCGATACACCCGGGGATCAGAATTTTTTTACCGATACGAAGCTGAGCATGGCCGCTGCCGACGGGGCCGTCCTCGTGGTGGATGCCGTCGACGGCGTACGGGTGCAGGCCGAGCAGGCGTGGGCGTTTGCCGAAGAGTTCAGTATGCCGTGTGCGATCTTCATCAACCGGCTGGACCGCGACCGGTCTGACTTCCAGCGGACCCTGGACGACATCATCAGCAACCTCGAGACGCCCAAACCCATTCTGCTGCAGCTCCCCATCGGCACCCTGGAGGAATTCAACGGCGTGGTGGACCTCATCGCCATGAAGGCCCTGGTTTTTGACGGCGATGGAAAAATGAGCGTCGAAGATATTCCGGCGGACATGCAGGAGGAAGCAGAAGGCGCCCGTGAAGAGCTCATCGAGAATGTGGCGGAGGCGGATGATGAGCTCATCGAGCGGTACCTCGAGGGGGAGACCCTCTCGGATGATGACATCCGCACGGCCCTTCGTGCGGGGACGCTCTCCCGGACTTTTGCTCCGATCCTCTGCGGATCCGCCCTCGCCAACATCGGCATTGCGCCGCTGATGGATTTCATGGTGAACGTCATGCCGTCGCCCGAAGACCGCGGGCCAAAGGTCGGGAAGCACCCACACCAGGATGCGGCGGTCGAGCGTCTCCCCTCCCCTGATGCGCCCTTTTCCGCTTTTGTATTCAAGACCATCGCCGACCCCTACGCGGGCCGGCTGAACCTCTTCCGAGTGGTGTCGGGCAGACTGGGCAGCGACGGCACCTTCTACAATAGCACCAAGGACAGCAAGGAGCGCTTCAACCAGCTGCTCACCGTCATGGGCAAAGAACAGAAGCCCGCCAAGGAAGCCGTTCCCGGCTCCATCCTGGCCGTGGCCAAGCTCAAGGAGACCTTTACCGGCGACACCCTCTGCGACGACGGGGACAAGGTGCTCTTCGAGTGTGCCGATCCGCTGCCGACCCTGATCTCTTTTGCCGTGTCGGCCAAGAACAAGGGTGACGAGGACAAGGTTTTCAGCTCGTTGACCAAGATTCTGGAGGAAGACCCCGGCCTGAAGCTCGACCGCAACTCCCAGACCAAGGAGATCCTTCTCTCCGGCCGGGGGCAGGTCCACATCGAAGTCGTGGTCGAGAAGCTCAAGCGGAAGTTCAACGTGGAAGTGGCGCTCAATCTGCCCAAGGTTCCCTACAAGGAGACGATCAAGAAAAAGGTCCGGGTGCAGGGCCGTCACAAGAAGCAGACCGGCGGGCACGGACAGTTCGGCGACTGCTGGATTCAGATGGAGCCGCTTGGCCGGGGCGGCGGATTTGAATTTGTGGACGCCATCGTCGGCGGCGCCATTCCCAAGACCTACATCCCCGCCGTTGAAAAAGGGGTGGTCGAAGCCGCCGACCGCGGCATTCTGGCAGGTTTTCCGTGCGTCGATTTCCGGGTGACCCTCGACGACGGATCCTACCATACGGTCGATTCCTCGGAAATGGCCTTCAAGATCGCCGGCGCATTGGCCTTCAAGAAAGCGGTGGAGCAGGCCAATCCGGTGCTGCTGGAGCCGATCATGAACGTGACCGTGATCACCCCCGACGATTTCATGGGAGATATCATGGGCGATCTCAACGGACGGCGCGGCCGCGTCATGGGGATGGACACCGAGGGCAAGAATCAGGTCATCAAGGCCCAGGTTCCCCTTGCGGAATTTTTGACCTATGCGCCCGACCTAAGGTCCATGACCGGCGGACGCGGCCTGTACACCATGGAATTTTCGCATTACGATGAAGTGCCGGCACAGCTGGCCGAGAAGGTGATCGAGGAGGCCAACCGGGAAGCGGAATAGCGGCGAAGGTCGCTGCTACACTTCCGGGCGTTGCGAAACATCAACCGGAGTCCCCTCTTTCACAGCCGGGGGTTCTCCGGTTTTTTTGGGCAGTGCGGCGAGGGTGGACAGGGTCGCCGCTACGGTGCCGTAGGCCGGCGCGATGAACCAGCCCAGGATGGGGATCAGCAGGACGAGCATGAAGCCAATGCCGATTCCCGTCACCCGGGCGCGGTTCGCCCGGGTGAAGCGGATCCGCTGGCGGACCGTATAATTTTTCCGCTCCAGGGTGTAATCCGAGAGCGCGCATCCGTTGTAGTAGGCCTGCACCAGGAATACGGCCGCAGCGGAGAGGAGCGCTCCGGCAATGGGGATGATCAGCATCAGCCATGCCAGCCCGATCAGGAGGATCATGCGCAGCAGGTTCCTCAGGCTCAACGTGCCGCCCCGCAGAATGTCCTTCATCAGCTGACGAAGGTGAAACGGCGCCGATGCCCCGCCGTAAACCCGCTTTTCCGTAACCTCCGACAGGTATCCCAGGACGGGGGAGAAGAGGATCAGGACGACGGGCTGGTAGAGGACATATCCGGACAGAAACAGCAGGATCCAGAGCATCAGGTTGGTGATGGCCAGCAGGATGCCCCACTTCAGGAACCCCGGGAAATAATTCTGGTAAATATGCGTTGAGATATCGCCGAAATACAGGATCCCGATGGTGATGAGCCCGAGGAAAAAGCCGAAGCTCATGAGCCCGGGCAGGATCATATACGGCCAGAGGCGGTGCCGGAGGATGGCCCGGTGCGCCTTGACATAAAAGCCGAGGGAGGATGCAAGGTCGGTGGCGGCCATGGATGCCTCACTCCGCCAGACGGCAATGCCTGACAGCGCTTCTGTCGAGCATGGCCGGAAGGCCCCCCTGTTCGGCGGGCGTGAATCCAAAGGATTTTTGCCAGACCTCTTCATCCTCCATGCAGAAATAGACTACCAGGCCCGGGGCGATGTGCTGGATAGCGCTGTAGATCCGCTGATAGAGGCGGATCCGGAGGGGTTTGAAATACCGCATCTTGTCGTCGATGCCGGAGATGAACTCTCCGTAGACGATGGTGGAATCCGGAAACCGCTGCTGGACGATCGGCTTGAGCGAAGGCATGAATCGAAAGGTGCCGATGCTGATCCACACGACGTTCTCCGGCGAGACATGCTCGAAGATCGCCGCTACGACCGCCTCATAATCCGCTTCACACCCGTCGTAGATCACCATTGGATCAAAATGAAACGCCAGGGGATATCCCCAGGTTTCACAGCGCGCCGCCGCCTTCAAGCGGGATGCGAGCGCGGCGGTCCCGCGCTCGTTGCGGCGGATCACCCAGTCGGTGTTGACGGACCAGGCGACAATGGTCTTGCGGCGATGCTCGAGGTGTTCGAGGGCGTCGATGGCGGTGGTTTTCGTTTTCAGCTCCAGAACCGAATGTTTCTGTGCCGCGAATCTGGGGACCAGTACGCCGGAAAGATCGGTCCAGATTTCCCAGATCATGCTGTCCGTAAACTCACCGGTGCCGATGCGGCGGAATGTCCGGGATTGGAAATGCTGCGACAGTTCTTCCAGCATGTCGTCATGGTTGACGAAATACTGGAGCACGGGGGGGTGAAAATAGGACTGCAGAATGCAGTAGGCGCAGTCCATGGTGCAGAAGGTTCCCACGTGAAGGATCATGTAATCGCAGCAGGTATAGTGCTGGGTCCCGGGGCATTTGCGGATGAACGCCCCCCGGTTCCGATGGAGGAAGAGAACCTCCTTCCCCTTCTGAATCGGGTCGTCATGGGCCGCCACCGCATCATAAACCTCGCGGGCATCTTCGACAATGACGGCGGGGATGTGAAGCTTCGACTGGATGGAGGCCACCGCAGGGTGGGCCGCCACCTCGCGGTCGATGTAGAGTGTTTGAAGGGCCAAAAGGAGAATATCCTTGTTTCTTTCTTATTCCGCCAGATGACAGACGAGGTCTGCGACCATCCGGTAGACGAAGTCCGAGGCTTCCTCCATGCTCAGCTTGCTCATGTTGAGCACGACGTGGTAAAGCTCGGGCTGATCGTAGTCTTTCTTCCCGAATCTCTTGTAGAGGTTGGTTCGCCGCTTCCCCATGGTCTCGACGATCTGGGTCGCCTCCCCGTAGGAAAGGTTGTAGTGCTTCTTCATGAAGTTGATGCGGTCCAGCCGTTCGGCGATGAGCAGAATATGGAAGGCGCCGGGATGGTTCTGGAGGATATACTGGGAGCCTCTACCGATAAAAACGATATTGTCGTCCTTGGCGATCTGGGCGACTACCTCCCGGAGGGTTGCCACATATTTTTCTTCATCCAGATATCCCTTGTCCTTTCCAAGGAGGCGCTCGATGTAGGATTTGGATACCAGCCCGGTCATGAACTTCTGGAGCGTCCCCCCGGCTTCCTTCTCGAGGTCCTGAACCCAATCGA
>CAJXSB010000094.1 GCA_913060435.1 uncultured Desulfococcus sp. | reverse complement strand
GACCGGGTCCGTGATGATGACGGTCCGGTCGAGGGGCGCGTAATGGTGGATCCGGGAGAGCGATTCCCCCACCATCAGTGTCGATCTGCCGGTACCGCCAAGAATCTGTAGCGTTTTCATCGAGTTCTCCTGTCCGGTTACCGGGTGTCAGGCAGGGGAGGCGACCTTGTATCGTCCGTTGCCCTCGGGGGTTGCATCTCCGCTGCGAAGCGTCGACTGGAGCTGATCGTGTGCGGACCGGATCAGGGCCTCGGTCGTCTCCCAGGAGATGCAGGCATCGGTGATGGAAACGCCGTATTCGAGCGCGGTGGGGTCGTCGGTGAGCTTCTGGTTTCCCTCCCGCAGGTTGCTTTCCAGCATCAGCCCCACGATGGCATCATTGCCGTCGATGCGCTGGTTGATGCAGTCCTGCCACACCCGCGCCTGGTTTTCGTATTTCTTGAAGGAGTTGGCATGGGAGCAGTCGACGATGATCGCCTCCGACAGGTGCTTGCCCCGAAGCTGATCAACCGCCTCCATGATGCTTACCGAGTCGTAGTTGGGCCGGCGACCGCCCCGGAGGACGATGTGCGCGTTGGGGTTGCCGGTGGTCTTGACGATGGCGCTCACGCCGTTCTGGTCGATGCCCAGGAAACTCTGGGGCGATCCAGCTGCGATCATGGCGTTCAACGCCGTGGAGAGTCCCCCGTCGGTGCAGTTTTTGAATCCGACCGGCATCGAAAGCCCGCTGGCCATCTCCCGGTGGGTCTGCGATTCCGTGGTGCGGGCGCCGATGGCGGACCAGCAGACGAGCCCGGCGATGTACTGGGGCGTAATGGGGTCGAGCATCTCCGTGGCCGTGGGCATCCCCATCTCGGTGATCTTCAGGAGGAGGCTGCGCGCTTTCCGGAGGCCATCGACGATATTGCAGGAGCCGTCCATGTAGGGGTCGTTGATCATGCCCTTCCACCCCACGTTGGTGCGGGGCTTTTCAAAATAGACGCGCATGACGACGCAGAGCGTTTCCGCCACTTCGTCCTTCAAGGCCTTGAGGCGCCGGGCGTACTCGAGCGCCTGGTCTTCATCGTGGATGGAGCAGGGGCCCGTGATCACCAAAAGGCGTGGGTCCTCCTTGTGGAGGATGCGCTCGATGGCCTCGCGTCCTGCGATGACCGTTTCGCTGGCCGCCGGAGTGATGGGGATCTCCTCCTTCAGCGTCTGGGGCGAAATCAGCGGAATGAACTCCTGGACGCGGACATCGTAGGTCTGTTTCATTTCTGGGCTCATGTCGGGGTCTCCTTTCGGGGGTCGGGAAACGAAAAAGGCCGCGAGGGTTTTCTTCCCCCACGGCCTTTTCCGGTGACAAAAAAAGCCGTGGGCTGGTCTGCCCACGGCTTTTTCGCTTCGTTATGTTTTCAGGTATACCTCAGCGAACCCCAGGCAGACGTGCGGTAAAATAAAAATAAAACCAAAAATAATACACGCTGCCGAAAGTTTTGGGGGTCACGATGTCAGATATCCTTAAAATTTTGTTGTGAATTTAAAAACGATGAAAGGAATGATAACAAAAACTCATCGGCATGTCAAGCAGGTTTTGATGTCAACCCAAAACGTAAGGACCCACACCCCCCTCCTCCTTTTGCTACCCGCCTCATCATGTAACCGGTTCAGCGGGATGATGCACCCAGAAGATTGTGTCGATGTTTCAGAGGGATGCTTCGAATCTGACGACTAACAGTGCCCCAGGCTGCAGGCATGGTCTTTGAGGCGTTTTTGGAGGAGCTTCTTTTCTCGCGGATTCATTTTTCTATGATGAATATAGACCATCATAGCTTCGTGGGCAATTGCACGGAGTTCAGGATCACGGATGCTCAGCAGACTTCTTTTTCGTGCCCGGATCAGCATACTCATGAGAACAATGATAGAGATACCACCGATGAACAGACTCCCCAGCGCGACGGCGGTACCCAATTTGCCGGCCAGGTGAAGCAGCAGGACCATCAGCGTCCCCAGCACCATATACGCCCTGAAATGCGCTGCCAGCAGATCCTGGTTGAGAACCGTCCAGATGCAGAAACGCGCGGTTTTGATCCCTGTCTCTTTTGTCTGGTGTTTCATTTTGTTCACCTCCTTTCAAACAGCCTATTTCTTTTGCCATTAAAATAAGCATGTTAAAAATCCTTGTCAAAACAGCTGCAGGTGTAGTGAACCGGAGAGGAGAAAAGGGTTTATGCCCTAGTTTTGGGTGCATCCTGCCGACTTGCACTCGATGAAACAGCATCCTATATTTACAATAGTTCATTTGAATACCGCACGAGTTTACGCCCGCAGGAGATGGGGAAATGAAGCGCTCTGTTCTTCCTGTTTCGATCTCCACGCCAACAAAGGCGGTAATGATGCCTGAAGATCGCCAGACCAACATGGAAAACTGTGTCGCCATTCATGTCCGAAAAGAAATCTCAAACCGGGAAATGGCGGATATTGAACGAATCCTCGAAGAACGGATCCTTCGCCACGGCAAGATTCGCCTTTTCGTCATTATGGAGACCTATCCGACATTCAACAGCGCGGAGTCCATCTACCAAGATCTTCGGTTTGCCAAAAAATATTCCAATCATATCGAGAGAATGGCCGTATTGGGGGACCAGGCATGGAAACGGCACTGGATCGCCATGTTCGGGCTTTTCGGCGGGATCACCTCAGAATATTTTGTCCGATCGGACTTCAAGTCCGCCATCAGCTGGATTCAGTCCGGATAGCAGCCGCCAATGGGATCGACCGGTTGGCGCGCTGTTTTTCCTCCCATGATTCCCCGCCATCACCATATCCTGATCGGATGGCATGCATCATGGCAGCTGTTCTTCGGAACATTCTCTTTTTTTCTTTTTTCGATGGTTTGATTGTGGTATCGAGAGCGGTTGCAGCGGCGTGTGCTGCATTCTGCGGTGCCGCAGCGGGCCTGTCGGGCATCTGCGGTGCTGCGGCGGCGCCCGCCGTCCAATACCAAGCAAAACGGGCATCGCCCATCTCGCGAGCCCGGAAAGGAGCCATATGACCCACGAATACGCCGGCCGCTATGCCGCCAAGCACCCGGAAGGCGCCATGCCCGACCCGCGGGTGGCCGAAGCACTGAAGCCGAAGATCCGGGACGGCGGGGTGTCCTGTGCCGCCGTCCACCGCATCGCCGGAGAGCTGAGCCTCCAGCCCAACGAGATCGGCCGGACCATGGACCTGATGGAGCTCAAGATCGTCAAGTGCCAGATGGGCCTCTTCGGGTACACGCCGGAGAAGAAGATCGTCCAGCCGGCCGATGCCGTGCCTCCCGAGCTCGAAGGGGCGATTACCGCAGCCCTGGAAAACGGCCGGCTCGCCTGCCGGACGGCATGGGCCATCGCCGACCGTTTCGGTGTCTCCCGCATGGAGATGGCCGCGGCATGCGAGGCCATGGCGGTCAAGGTGTCGCCATGCCAGATCGGAGCGTTCTGATGCAGACGCACCCCATCCGTTTTGTCGGGGCCGGCCCGGGGGATCCGGAGCTGATCACCGTCAAGGGCCAGAAAGCCCTTCAGTCGGCCGACCTGGTGGTCTATGCCGGTTCTCTGGTGCCCGAGGCGCTCCTCCAGTGGACGCCGCCGGGATGCGAGGCGGTCAGCAGCGCGGGCATGCACCTGGACGACATTGTCTCGACCATGGCCGATGCCTGTCGGTCCGGAAAACGGGTGGTCCGGCTCCACACCGGCGACCCCAGCCTCTACGGGGCCATTGCAGAGCAGATCGAGGCGCTTCGGAGACAGGGCGTCCCCTTCCAGGTCATTCCCGGGGTAACGGCCGCCTTTGCCGCCGCCGCCGCCATGGGAATCGAGTATACCCTGCCCGAGGTCAGCCAGACCCTCATCCTGACGCGGATGGCCGGCCGGACGCCCGTCCCTGAAGCCGAAGCCCTGGCTTCGCTGGCCCAGCATCGGGCCTCCATGGCCGTCTATTTGAGCGTCGGGATGATCGATCAGGTGGCGGCGGTCCTGGCCTCGGCCTACGGGGGGGACGCGCCGGCGGCGGTGGCCTACCGCGTCAGCCAGCCCGAGGAGCGGATTCTCAGCACCACCGTGGCCGAGATTTCGGACCTGGTGAAGCGCGAGGGCATCCGCAAGACGGCACTCATCATCGTGGGCGATGCCCTGGCCCAGGATACGCCGGGTTCGAGCCACAAATCACGCTTGTACGACAAGGCCTTTACCCATGAGTACCGCAAGGGCGAGGCATAGTCCCTCCCCAAGGCTCTCCTGGAAAGCCCAAATGGTTCTCCTGGTCGGGCTGCTGGCGGCCGCCGTCGTGATCTCCACGGGCATGGGGTACATCCCCATCTCCGCCGTGGAGGTCCTGCGGATCATCGGCGCGCATCTTACCGATATGCACACCCTCTTGGCCGGCATGGACGAAACCTACCCGGTGGTGGTGATGGATGTTCGCCTGCCCAGGATCCTGACGGCCGTCCTTGTGGGCGGAGGGCTCTCCCTGTCCGGGTGCGTCTTTCAGGGAATCCTGCTCAACCCCCTGGCCGACCCCTATACCCTGGGGGTCTCCGCCGGAGCCGCCTTCGGGGCGGCTGTGGCGCTGCTCCTCAACATCTCGGCCATGGGTACTTTTTCGATCCCGGTATTCGCCTTCGGGGGCGCCGTGCTGACCCTGGTGGTCGTCCTCTACCTTTCCGCCTCGGGCGGCGGTCTCTCGTCCAGCAACCTGATCCTCTCGGGCATCATCGTGGCCTCGATCCTGTCGGCGGCCATCAGTTTTCTCAAATATGTGGCGGACGAGCAGGTCTCGGTGATTATCTTCTGGCTCATGGGCAGCTTCGGCTCCCGGACCTGGGGCGATGTAGGCTTCACCCTGATTTTCGTCCTCTTCGGGCTGCTGGTTTTCCTCTTCTTCGCCCGGGACCTCAACCTCCTGGCGCTGGGGGGGCGTTCGGCATCCTCCCTGGGGGTCAGCACCGGCCGGGTGACCCTGGTCGTCCTCGTGACCGCCTCTCTGGTGACGGCCGTCTGCGTCTCCGTCTCCGGGATTATCGGCTTTGTCGGCCTCCTGGTCCCGCACATGATGCGCACCATCACGGGGCCGGACAACCGGCGGCTGCTGCCCGCCGCCCTGGTCGCCGGCGGCATCCTGATGCTCGCGGCCGATACCGTGACCCGGGCGGTCCTGCCCCACGAAATCCCCATCGGGGTCCTCACGGCCCTGATCGGCGGGCCCTTTTTCTGCTATATCTTCCGGAAAAAACAGATGGGCAGGAGGTCGGTCTGATCATGGGGTTCGAGGCGGACGGCATCGTCTTCTCCTACGGCGACCGGAAGGTCCTCGACGGGCTCTCATTCGCCCTGGAAACGGGACACTTCTACGGCATCCTCGGCCCCAACGGATGCGGCAAAAGCACCCTCATCGACATCCTGATGGGGTTACAGAAGCCGCAGCACGGCCATATCCGGTACCGGGGCCGACCCCTCGGTCGAAGGCGGCGGCGGGACCTGGCCAGGGAGATGGCCCTGGTTCCCCAGAACTTCTATATCAATTTTCCCTTCACGGCCCTCGAGGTTGTCATGATGGGGCGCTACCCCCATATGCCGCGGTTCTCCCCACCGGCGGCCGGGGATCTGGCGGCAGTCGAGTCTGTCATGGCACGGACCGGCACCCTGCCCTTCAAGCACCGCTACATGACCGAGATGAGCGGGGGCGAGCGCCAGCGGATCATCTTCGCCCGGGCCCTGGTCCAGGATACGCCCGTGCTGATGCTCGACGAGGCGACCTCCAACCTCGACATCCACCACACCCTGGCGCTCATGGACATCGTGGCGGAGGAGGTGCGGCACGGGAACAAGCTCGTCATCGCCGTCATCCAGGATATCAACCTGGCGGCAAGCTACTGCGACCGCCTGATCCTGATGAAAGACGGGCGGATCGTCGACGCAGGCGCCACCGCCGGTGTCCTGACCCCGGAGAACATCCACGCGGTCTTCGGGGTGGCCTCCCGCATCTACACGGACCCCTACACCCGGGACCTCCGGGTCAGCTTCGGCAAGGAGGCGGCGACATGAAGCGCATTCCTAAAATAATGATCCTCTGCGGCATCTTCTTCCTTTTGTCCTTGAGCTGCGCACCGGCGTCGACGGTCGTGGACCGTGCCGGGCGTCGCATTGCCGTGGCGAGCCCCTTTTCCCGGATCATCTCCCTGTACGGGGCCCACACGGAAAACCTCTTCGCCCTGGGCCTCGATCAAGAGATCATCGGCGTCGGCAGGAATGAGAAGTTCCCGCCCGAAGCCCTGGATAAACCAGCCTTCAGCTACCATGACGACGCGGAGAAATTCATTGCCGCCAGGCCCGACCTGGTGCTGGTCCGCCCCCTGATCGACCGGGTATACCAAGAGTTCGTCCGGAAGCTGGAACAGGCCGGTATCGTCGTGGTCTCCCTGCAGCCGGTGGGGATCGGGGACATGTATGCCTACTGGCGGGATCTGGGCCGGTTGACAGGGCGGGAAGCGGCGGCGGAGCAGATGGTAGGGCGGTTCCGTTCCGTCGTCGATACCGTGTCGGCAAGGGTCGCGAAGAAACCTGCGGACCAGCGCAAGCGGGTCTATTTCGAAGCCATCCACCAGAAGATGAAGACCTTCTCCAAAAGCGCCATCGCCATGTTCGTCCTCGAGACGGCCGGCGGCGTGAACATTGCCGCGGATGCCGACCAGATGCGGCAGACCAACATCGCGGCCTACGGCAAGGAGCGCATCCTGGCCAAGGCCGGCAAAATCGACGTGTTCCTGGCCCAGCGCGGCCCCATGAACCCGGTGACGCTCGAAGCGATCATGACCGAGCCGGGCTTTTCGGTCATCAAGGCCGTCCGGGAGAACCAGGTCTACCTGATCGACGAGGCCATCGTCTCCCGCCCGGGGCCGCGTCTGATCGAGGGTATTCTCCGGATCGAAGCGATTCTCTATCCCGGGAACACCGCTTATTCCGGGGAATCGGCAGCGGGGGCCGCGGCCCGTCGATAGAAGACCAGCTCCCAACGCCCCATTGCCGGATCGTGGCGGAGGATGTAGACGTCGCCCTCCTGCCCCCTGACCTTGAAATACCGATGGTCCGGCGCCAGCCAGCGGTCCAGGATCTTCGCGACGTCAACCCTCCTGGCCCCGACACGGAACCAGCGGGGGGATTCTTCTCCCCGGTATCCCGAATAGCAGTGAACTTCGACCTGCTTCAGAAGGTCCCATCCGTTCTTACTGTCGCTCATTCATCCTTTTCCTTACGCTTTGGGGGTGCCGACTGCAGCATATCGAGGCGTCGTCAGGGGGCATCTACGGGGATGTCGACCCCCAGCCGGGCTTCTGCGGCGGCCTTCCACCGCTTTGCCGCGCGGGGGGCGGCATCGGATATGTGGCGGGTGTAGAATTTCGCCAGGCGGGCGCCCACGGCCTTCCGCTCCGCCCGCGAGAGGCTTTTACGGGCATCGGCGCGAGCCGGGTCGGCGCTCTTCCGGGATGCCAGGCACCGATAGAAGAAGATGCGGTCGTATTCACTCCGGAGCTGGAGGCGTCCGATCTCGTTCAGGGCCGGGAGCAATGTGGATTCCGACAGGGGGAAGCGGCGCATCAGGTCCGTCAGCTCGGCGCCGAAGACCCAGTTCTGCTCCCGGTGTCGGAAATCGCCGCCGAAAATCGCCGCCGATTCGCTTCCGACGATGAATACCAGGTCGTGCAGCAAATTGAGGGCATAGCGGTTGGCCAGGTGTGACGACAGCTTTCTTGCCCCGGTCTTGGCGAGCTCCCCCAGGGCCCAGGTGACGCCCAGGGTGACGGGGTTGCCCCCGAGGCCGTAGCGGCCGATGTAGTAGACCGGACGGAGGGCGTTCCAGTAGGGATTGGCCGCCTTGTAAACGTCGTAGACCTTGACGCCGGCCTGCACGCCCTCATAAATGTTCTTCAAGCTGTAGGTTTTGACGTCGAGGGGCAGCTGCTCCATTACCACCAGCATCTGCAGCGAAATTCGGTTGGTCGCCCGGAGAAGCAGCTCCACGTTGGTTTCCAGGAGCGGGTTTTGGGCATCGGGCTGGTAGATTCGGGCCACCGACTCCATCAGGTCGATCATTTCCCGGGTCAGGCGGCCCTTTTCAAAATGCCCGTCCTTCAGGTAGGCCTTTTCTTTGATGTCCGTAAACAGCCGCTCCGTCTGCTCGCGGATCAGCGTCATCACCGCCTCGTCCTTTTCCCGGAGATCTGCTCGAGGTGCCGGGAGGTCGCCTGCTGCAATGTCTTCGGGGAATTCCATCCACTCGTGGAAGGTCATGAGCTTTTGGAGCAGCTTGGATTCACGCTGCTGAATCGTCTGGGAGCGGCGGGACAGCTCCGCTTCCATGGCTTTTTTGGCCTCCTGGAGGCGGGTGTGCTCCTCCTGGAGCTGTACGGCTTTCTCGCGGAGTTTCCGCCGATGATGGAGATTCCTGCGTTCATCGGTCGTCAGCGCGCGCCGGAAAAAGCATGCGCCGGTCAGGCCCAATGCGCTGCCAAGATGAAACAGCCACTGAATCCGCCCCAGAACATCGGCATAGACCATGGCCGTGGCGGAGACCACCACGGCCCCGATCACGACGCCGGCGATGGGTGCCAGATACCATCGGTAGTGCTTCACCACTCAGCTCCGGGCCATCATCCTCATCTGCAAGCGGTATTCCCGGTAATAGGATATCACCTTCCGGATATAGGCGCGCGTCGCCTTATAGGGCGGAATACTCCCATACCGCCGCACCTTTTGGATGCCGGCATTATAGGCGGCCAGAGCCAGGCGGATATTGCCGTCGAACTCGTCGAGCATGCGCTTGAAATATTTGGTGCCCCCGTGGATATTGTGCCGGGGATCGAAGCTGTTTTTGACCCCCATGGCGCGGGCGGTGGCGGGCATGAGCTGCATGAGCCCCCTGGCCCCTTTTTTCGAGACAGCCCTTGGGTTGTAGCTGGACTCCGCCTTGATGATGGCCTTGATCAGGGCCGGATGGACATCGTGGCGCTTGGCGGCCTCCAAAATAATCTTGTCGTAGGCGTTTTCCGATGGCCGCTTGGACAGGATAGGCGGATGGAAAACGGCTGCAGCGCATTCATCCGCCGGAGGAGCAGAGCCGTGCTCCAACGATGTGCCGCCGGCTGCAGGAGCGGGGCCGAGCCAGAATGCGGTTGCAAAAAGCACGATGAAGAGGCATATTTTTTTTTGACGCGGAAGCGGCATTCCTTCGGGTTTGCAGCAGGTGCGCTCATGTAGCGTTTTCATAGGCCTCCTTCTTCCCATCGGTCGGTTTCCCCCCGCGAAAGACCCATCCGGTGCTCCCGCGGAAATGGGGAAGCACCGGTACATGCCTCTCGGGTCCGGTCTGTGACATTCAGCCTTTGCCGCTTCATCGCGCTGCTTCCAGGAGGGGCTTGTATCTCCCTTGAATTTAGGATAATTTTGCAGGGTGGTTTCCAAAAGGATGGTATCCTTATGATGAAGCCGGATAAAAATCAAGAAAAAATTGTTCCAATCATACCCCATAAATTCGCCGCAGTAAATAGAACGAACAGGCAATTTTGTGAGATACTCCCATTTTTTTCGTGGTGCCGGGGCGGATGGGAAAATGTTTGTTATGAGGTGCATCCATGAGATTTATCGTTGTCTATTCGAGTGTTACCGGAAACACAAAAGCGGTGGCGGAAGCCGTATATGAATGCCTTCCGATGCCAAAGGAGATCTATCCGGTGGAGTCGGCGCCGGATCCAGGCCCGTACGACGTCATCGCCCTGGGGTTCTGGCTGGACCGGGGGACGGCGGACGAGCGGACGCGCCGTTATATCCAGAGAATACAGAACAAATATGTAGGCATCTTCGGGACATCCGGCGTCTATCCCGACTCCGACCATGCCCGGGAAGCCCTTCGGAGGGTGGAAGCACTCCTGGAAGGCAACCATCTCCTCGGCAGCGTCATGTGCCAGGGCAGGGTTGACACTGCGTTTGCGGAAAAACTGGGAGAGATCGCACCCGCTTCCAGGGAGGTCTCCCCCATAGACCGCGATCCCGTAGCGGCGGCGCGGAGCCACCCGGATGCCTCGGACCTGAAAAACGTTCAGACGGCATTCCGGGCGATGCTGAAAAAGATCACCGGCTGAGCCGGATGCCGGCGGCCCATCTCGACACCCCCTTGTTCTGCCGCGGCAGGGAGATGCATGCCGAACGACAGATGCGCCGAAGGGAATTCGGACGACAGGACTTGCACGCTCCTGCGCGATGCTCCATGTCCGTCGATGTCACTCCATACACGCGTTGACAAGAGGCTTCCCATCACTTATATTCATGAGCCTTTCGGCGAAAATGCGGTGAAAAACCGCGCTGTAAATAACCTTTGGCCCTGAAGGCGCGGGATGCTGGAAACCGCCGCCGGAGAAGCCCCCGAAGGCCGCACCTGATGATTCGAATCGAAAGCCTGAAAAAAAACTATAAGAAGGTTCAGGCGCTGAAAGGCGTCAGCCTTCACGTTCCCCAAGGTCAGCTATTTGCCTATCTGGGGCCCAACGGCGCCGGCAAGACCACCACCATCCGGATTCTGACCGGCCTGACGAAGCTGACGTCCGGGGCTGCCTTCCTCAACGGCTACCACATCGAAAAGGATACGCTGGCCGCCAAACGGCAGTTCGGGCTGGTGCCCCAGTCGGCCAACCTGGACCAGGAGCTGACGGTATTTGAAAATCTGGATGTCCATGGCCGGCTGTTTCACATGCGACGAAAAGACCGGCGGCGGAAGATCGACGAACTCCTTGGGTATATTGATCTCCTGGACCGGAAAGGCACGCCGTCCAAGCAGCTCTCCGGAGGGATGAAGCGAAGGGTCATGATCGCCCGTGCGCTGGTCCATTCGCCCAAAATACTGTTTCTCGACGAGCCGACCGTCGGCCTGGACGCCAAGATCCGCCGACGTATCTGGGCCCTGATCAAGAAGATTCAGCAGAGCGGCACGACGATCTTCCTGACGACCCACTATATCGAAGAGGCGGAGTTCCTGGCGGACCGCGTTGCGTTCCTGGACGAGGGAATCATTGTCGCCATCGATACGCCCCGGCACCTGATCTCTCGAATCGGCGCCTGGGCCATCGACCGGGTCAGCCAAGGAGAGATGGAGACGCAGTATTTCCGGACCCAGGAGGAGGCCAGGGCCTACATCGCCGAGCAGGAGGACAGCTTCAGCCTCCGGCGGGTCAACCTGGAGGACGCGTTTCTGGCACTGACGGGAAAGAAGGTCAAATGATACAGGGATGGCACGCCATTTACTACCGTGAGCTGCTGATTCTGCGGCGTCGCCTGACGCGGATGCTCGCCTCGATGTCGGTGTCGCCGCTGCTCTACCTCATCGCATTCGGGTACGCCATGGGCGGCCACATCCAGGTGGAAGGACACAGCTATACGGAGTTTCTGATCCCGGGCCTGGTGGCCATGAGCAGCATGACGCAGGCCTTCGGCATCGCCAGCGAGATCAACATCGCCCGGTTCTACTGGCATATTTTCGAAGAATTCCAAGCCGCCCCCATCAGCAACATGGCCTACGTGACCGGCGAGGTCCTGGCGGGGATGACCCGTGCGCTCATGGCCGTCTGCGTCATCCTGCTCCTGGGTGCGCTTTTCGGTGTCTTCCTCTCCTACACGCCGCTCTTCTGGCTTGCCATCCTCCTCAACAGCTTCGTCTTCGCCTCCCTGGCGGTGGCCCTGGCGATGCTGGTCAAGTCCCACGCGGACCAGGCCATGATCAACTCCTTCGTCATCATCCCCATGGCGTTTCTGGGCGGCACCTTCTTCCCGGTCGAACGCCTGCCGATGTGGGCTCAGAAACTCCTGGCCCTTTTGCCCCTGACCCATGCCGCAAAATCAATTCGGGCAGCCGCCTTCGGGCAGTCCCCTGCCCCGGTCTCCTATGGTATTCTGCTCGGTCTCGGGGTGGTCTTTTTCCTGGCCGCCTTTTGGTGTGTCAACCGGGCCCGGGATTAAAGACTCGGTCGGTACCGCGCATCCAGGACCACGACCCGGCCGCGGTCGGTTTCACAGCGGATCAGGCGTCCGATCCCCTGTTTCATTTTGATGTCGGTGTCATATCGGTATCTCTCCCAGAATTCCCCGGGCGGCAGGGTGTGCTTCCGCCCCATCTGCACGGGGTCCCCGGGCGGCGGATAGGGGATCCGGGTGATGACGACCTGGGTCAGGGTGTCGCCCTTGAAGTCGACCCCGTACCAGAAGGTGTCGACCCCCAGGAGCACGCTCTCCTTGACGGCTCGGAATTCCTCGCACAGGCGTGAGGTGGCCTGCCCCGGGCGCTGGACCAGC
>CAJXSB010000093.1 GCA_913060435.1 uncultured Desulfococcus sp. | reverse complement strand
GCTGGGCCGACATCTTCGCCCAGCCCCGCCCGGGAACCGACGGCGCGCTGGCCTGGGGACTGATCCATCTCCTGATCCAATCGGGCCGCTACGACCGGGATTTCGTGGCACGCTATACGGTGGGATTCGACGCGATTGCCGCCTATGCCGAAGCCTTCACCCCGGAGGTCGTCGAGGCGGAGAGCGGCATCTACGCCGACGTGGTGCGGACCATCGCCGATATGCTGGCCGAGAGCCGGCCGGACGTCAGCATCTATATGGGCACCGGCCTCGAGCACCATGACAACGGCGTCAACAACATCCGCGCCATCACCATCCTCTCCTGCCTCTGCGGGGCTCTCGACACCGGCTGCGGCCTCTACTGGCCCGAGAAGATGTCCCTGGCCGACCTCGCGCCCAGCCGGGAGGAGGTCCTCTCGGGGCCGCGCCCCATCGGCGCCGACCGGTTTCCGGTGCTTTTCGACTTTACCGGTGAAGGCCACACCATGACGGCCATGGACTATATGCTGGGGCGGGGCGAATATCCCCTCAAAGGGATGGTCATCACCGCCGCCAACCCGGCCGTGACCCACCCCGACACCCGCAAGACGGCGCGGGCCCTCCAACATCTCGACCTGCTGGTGGTCAACGATTTCTTCCTGACCCGAACGGCCCGGCTCGCCCACTACGTCCTGCCCGCCGAGACCTTTCTCGAGCGCTCGGAGATCCACTGCAACACCAAGTATCACCGGGCCTACCTGACCCGCAGGGTGGTCGAGATCCCCGGCGTTAAGGATGAATACCAGCTGTGGCGCGATCTGGCCTGCCGCCTTGGCTTCGGAAAGGATCTTTTCCCCTGGGAGGACCAGGCCGCGGTCAACCGCTATCTCCTGGCCCCGTCGGGCATCTCCCTGGCGGAGCTTGAGGCCCGCCCCGAAGGGATCGTCTACCAGCCGATCCGGTTCCGGAAGCACGAGACGACGCCGCTGCCCACCCCCTCGGGCAAGGTCGAGTTCGTCTCCGCCTACCTTGGCAGGATGGGGCTCCCCGAGCTTCCCGAATACATCCGTCCCTTCCATCTCCGGGAGCGCTCCGCGGAATACCCCTTCCTGCTGACCACCGGCGCCCGGATGACGCTCTTTTACCACTCCCGGCATCAGAATATCGGAAAGTTCCGGCTGGTTCATCTCCAGGCCGAGGCGGAGATCCATCCCGAGGACGCGGCCGGCCTGGGCATCGCCGACGGGGAACTGATCCGTCTCACATCGCAGCTGGGCTCCGTCGTGGTGGCTGCCCGGATCGTCCACGGGGCGGAGCTGCATCGGGGGGTGGTGGAGGTCTACCACGGCTGGGAGGACCAGCCGGTCAACATCCTGACCTTCGGGGACGTCAACGACCCCATCAGCGGATTTCCCCTCCTGAAGGCCGTGCCTGTGCGCATCGACAAGGTGATCTCCGGGCCGGGGGGCGAGGCCGTGGCGCCCCTGCCCGAGGCAGAGTGCGACGAGGCGGATTTCGAGGACTGAGGCCGGCGGCAGCCGTTGCGCCCGGGCGGTCGAGGCTGGGCATGGGAGAGGGTGCAGGAAACGGCTGTCGGAATCGTGGTTGATGGCGTAAATTTATTCAAATGCGTTAAAGTCACGCTTCATCCGCCCCAGGATGTCTTGATGACGGGCCCTGAATGCTTCTGCATCTGACAAGCGTGCCTTCGCTTCCGCCTCGAAATCGATCAGGCGTTTTTCCGTCTCCACGTCTTGATTTGCGCGCGCCCGTCGTATCTCGGCATCCAGCCATTGGAGTGTGTTCCTTGCCGCTTCACTCTTGCGGTCGGCGGCAGCGGCCAGTATATCGACAATCCCATTCAGTGAGCGGGCTGTTTCGTCAAACAATCGGTTTGGAATTGGGTTGGCGGGCTTCTCCCCTTTGGCGGGTTCCACGCCGGGCACATCCGGCACGACGATGGGCGTCCCTTCTGGGATATGATCGAGATTGCCAAGGTGGGGGTTGGTCTGCAGGAGCGCCTCTTCAACCTTTGCTGCCAGCATTGGGCTTTCTGGCCCTTCGATGGCAAACAGCCGCCCGGCCAGTTCCGACAGATGCTTTTCGCCGCGATAGGTGGTGATCCACATGGTCTTGCTCTCCTCCTCGCCCAAGCGGAATGGCGCTCAGACGATTTTCAGATTAAGATGGTCCCACGGGGATGACAGACCCGTTGTATTCACTTCAATAGGGCCGCTGACAATGTTGCTGAGTACGGTGAGATTGAAGAGGTTTCCCGTCGCGCCATGCTGGCTCTTGACAGCAGGCATCGCCTCCGCTGGTACGTGGATGTTCATGGCTGCTATATCTTTTTTCCCCTCCAGATAATTACCATTGGCGATGGCGGCGCCGGCGTTGATCCGAACAACAGGCTCGGTATCGGTTTTGGCCACGTAACAGCGGTTGTCGGAAAAAAGGCACGCACCCGCGATCTGGATTTCCGCCGCCGGGATGTTGCCATACGCTTCCAACAGGTTGCCGCGCACCGCTGTGCTCTGGCCGTCAGCCTGCAACCGGTCGCCCGGCGGGTTTCCATCGATGCGAAGTGTTCGCCAGGCGTTTGGTGTCTCTCCATTTTCTGACGTCGCCTGGCGTACCAGGTTGTCCACAATTTCCAATTTTTTAAACTCCCCCTTTATGCCAATTCCTGATCTGTTATTGGCTGCACCGATCTCCACCACTTCATTGCCGGCAATCCGAATCGCGTTGCAGGCCGACCCTTCTATTCCTCCGGCATCCGGTGTCGATTCGGCTTGAACTCCCAGTCTCAGCAGCTTGTTCCCGGCGACATCGGCCTGATGGACCTGATGCAGGTAAATGCCCGCCGCCCCGCGCCCATTCAAGGCCATATCCAGGAGCTGATTGTTCTCGACGCTGAGTTTATACGCACTGCCGGGGAGGTTCTTGAGCCCCTCCATCACGATACCGCCGCCGTTGACATGGGAGATCACGTTCTGCTTGATCATGGCCGAGCGAATATGCGTGTTGGGAGAGACGTAGATGCCGTGTCCGCCCATCTCCGTAATCCGATTGCCGATCACCTGACAACGGTCGATGCCCTCCCGCAGGGCGACGGGTGTTGTCGGATCCATGGCGTTCAGGAGCCCCGGAACCAGCTGGATGCCATGACCGCCTGCCGCTCCTCCCACTGCGCTGATGTCGTTGTTGATGATGCGGGTATCGTCGGTGCCGACCGCCAGGCCGCTCCCGCCGCCTTTCGTCCGTATCCGGTTGCCGTCGATATCCATGTTGGAGCCGGGCTGGGATGGGAGGAGCTGGTCGCCGATCCAGTTCGAGCTCAAAACAGCGCCGGTCACGCGTATCCCGGCATCGGAAGCATCGGTAATGAAGTTTCCTGAGAGCCGGGTTTCGAACAGATGAAGGCTGAAACCGGGAAGATGAATCCCGTGACTCTTGCAGAAAATAAAGTTGTTTTCCACCAGGAATCCCGACGTAATGACATATGTCAGAACGGCGATGCCTGTGTCCGCATGCAGTTCATTTTTACACAGGAGGACGCCGGTAAGGAAACCTTCCAGTGCAATCCCCGTCGCGAGGGACAAACCCGGCAGAGGCGGTGGATGGATGTTGCAATGCTGCACGGTCGCCCCGACAACATTTTGGAGCAATAGACCGCAACTGCTGGTCGTTATCCCTATCTTTTCAAGGGTCACGTTCTGGCTGTTGGCGACATCGATGCCACGGAACAGGCTGATGACACCAAATTTTTCGAGGGTCACATCCTGGCTGTTTTCGATATCGATCGCTGGTTTATTGTCCGGCTCGAGATACACCAGGACCGACCCGTTTCCCAGAAGGTCCGATCCTTTTCCAACCAGATGAACCGTATTGCATTTTGTGATTTCAAGGGAGGTGTTCAGCCAATAAATTCCTGGAGAGAGGCAGATCTTGCCCCCGGTTTTCTGGACGGTATCGATCGCCTGCTGGATCGTCAGCTTGCCTTGATGATGCAGCTCGGGCGTGACGCAGACGGTGCAGTCGCAGCCGGCATCGGAAGGGGTGTCCGGCGGCCAGAAAATACGGCAGTCCGTGGGCTTGGCGGCGGCTGAGGAGATAACTGCCAGGGGGCAGTAGTGGTGAAGAATCCCGCGCGGCGGCGCCTTTTTCAGCTCCTCTACCGAGCCGTCCGCCGTCCGGGCATGAAAGACCCAGTAATCGCCTGGCCGGAATTTTCCGCCGGCAGTGCTGGCCTCGAAAGTGACCTGCACGCCGTCCTCGAGGATGAGGGCCGTTGGCGCTGTGCTGGCTGCCGGGGCCGCCGGCACCTTGATGGCGCCCGTGCTTTTGGGTCCGTCCAGGTTCTCATGAACCTTGCCGTCCGCGTCACGCACCAGGCCCTTCTGGTCCCAGCGGCGCACCAGCGTGTGACGGCTCGCGGGGTCTTTAGAATCAAATATCCCGGGATCGATCGCTTTATCGAGTTTGATGGTTCGCTGGAGGGTATCGGGGTCGTCGCTAATCCTGCACATCACGCCGGCCTTGCCGGCAAATGTTCTCCAGTCGTCGGTGATCTCGACCCAGTCGCCCTTCTTGAAGCGCGCCACGGCATCCCTTCCGAGGCTTTCGAGGGTGAGTTCATCCCGTGTCGAATTGATCTTCGTCACGGTGCCAGCGAGGGCGGCGTTATTGCGCGACCACTTGAAGGTCGCGGTTCCGAGCAACCCGCCATCGTGGACCTCAACCCGGTAGAGACGATTTTCAGTGCCCCGGTAACCCCCGGTAGGAGAGAGGATGCAGGGATCCGCGCTCGTTGGCACATCCACCCCCTGGGTGCTCAGCCGGCCGGCCGAGGGCAGCGTTTCTTCCTGTTTTGCGAAAAATGAATCGTCAAATCCGGCGCAGGTCGGGTTCTGCCCTATCCCCGTCAATACCTTGACCTGCCACACCGTCTGGGCCCGGGCGGCGGTATCGACGCCCACGGCTTTTTCCACCAGAGAGATGTCCTCGGCGGCGGTCACCTCCCGCTGCCAGACGTCCAGGTAGACGAGGTAAGGAAATTTGGGCAGCGCCGGTGCGTTGGGCAGGTAGGGCTGCTGGGTGTAGTTGATCGGATCCTTCCCGGGCGTCTCCCCCAGCCGGTTGACCTGCATCTTCTGGCCGGCGCCGTGATGTTCCGCCAGCAGCCCGTGAACATAGATCCGACCCGGATGGATGCTCAGATCAGAGACTGGACTGCCGACGGTTTCGATCTTGAATCCGTCCGGCGTCTCCTTCGGCACCACGGCGGGGCCGATGGTATCCATTGTTTCCGCCCGCCGGCGCCGATCCAGGATCTCGACAAGCTCGTTCCAGTCGGCATCGAGCATCACCCGGCCCTGTTGCATGAACACACCGGAGAAATCGTTGTCCGGCTTGAAGCTGTAGCGTGTATAATCGCCGCCCATAGACTGCTCCTTACGTGATAAAGATGATTCCAGGTTCAAGTCCGAAAGGCAAATACTCCTGCAGGCGAATTCTCAGATTGGTTTCGCGCTGCGGCTGCATCAGGTGTTTAAAGGCGCCCATTTCAGCGCCGTCCTCCGCTCCCGACGTAATCTCCCGCGGGCAGGCACCGGCCAGCTGTGCATAGGCCGGCTGACCATAGCGCTGCGTTGCGAACGAGGGTGTCACACGCGCCTTCGCCGCGGCTGCGATGAGGCCCTGGTCGGCTGGTGATAAGCCGGGCGTATCCCGGAGGGCCTCCTGGATCGCCTGTTCGACAGCGAGGTCGGGCTGGCAGCGATAGCGCCGGGGCGTGATTGATTCGGGCGGGGCGTAGCTGAAACGCATGCATCCCTCCTGACGGCGAAGGGCATGGACCTGTCCGGTAAAGACCGCCTCGCTCGCCTCCAGGGACTTCACATCAATTTTTCCAAACACGGTGGTCCGTTCGATGACCAGATTGGGGCCAGGATCTCCCGGCGGTCCACTCAGCGCCATCTCGTCAAACCCGTCGAGGATGCTGTCCCGCAGCCATATGCCCGCTGTAAGCTCCGGCACGCGGAGCGGACCGGTGATACTGAAGTCACATTCGATTCGTAAACGTGCGTTGATGGGCGCGCCCGCCAAAGCCCCTGTTACCTGCAAACTAACGTTTTGGGTTTCCGGTTCGCCGTCCTCTTGTAACCGTCGGCCGGGAATGAGGGTGCTGTGCAGGAGGTGCAGTCTCCCCAGGCCGCCGATTATTTTCACACATCCTTCAACAACGACGCCACTCAAGGTGAGGGCGGCGGACCGCTCAGGGTCTCCGGGCACGGCAGGTGCCAAAACATCCAACTCTAACTCAGCTTGAGGGCCTGCCGGCTGCAGGAGCGGGCGCTCGCCATTGGCCGCCTGAATAAAAAGCCAGCCTTCGTTGCGCAGGGTGATTGTCGCCGGTAATGGGTAGGTGCGGCTGTCCAGAATGGTGATGACAGCATTTGGGCGACCTGCCGCTGTCCAGTCGTCCAATGCGCCTGGATTTCCCGGTACACCGGTAAGAGAGGCGTATGCCCCAGCCGGCGTTTCCTTTTCTTTGACCCAATATTCCTTGATATTGCCGTCCGGAATTGCCAGCCATCTGCGTCGGTCATACGTTCCACTGCCCATATCGGCACTGAAACCATAATGAAAGCAGACATCCACCGCGGTCGTCACAGGCCACCCATCGCCGACCGCCAGGCGGCCCGTCTCGACGTCGACCACGATCACCCTGCCCGTCGGCGGCTGCGCCGGCCAAGGATCGAGCCGTCCACAGACAATCTGTGATTGGTACTGGTCGAGGGGTGCTTGGGTATCCGCAGCCGGGGCGACTGGAGACCCATTGTGAAAAATGGTGAGGCTGCACGCCGGGCAGGCATTCAATGGATTGCCCTTTATTTTCGCGAAAAGGCCGTAGAGATCCGTATGGTCCGGCCGCGGCACCGCCCGGTTCCGGTGGTCCTCCAGGTCCCGGTAAAATAAAGCCGGTCGAATCGGACCCGCCACATGCAGTTCGGTGGTCATGCCGGTTTCATCTCTCTCGCGGCGCATGCGGCTGAACAGTGCGGCCTTGTTGCCCAATGGGCTGAAGTGATATCGCCAGGGCTGGCCGGCCTGTCGGGCAGGAACGTCTTGAAGGGGGTAGCTGCCCAGTCGCCAGAGAAAGAATCCGATATTGTGAATGTTATGCCAACCTTCGTCCTGAGCCGGATGGCGGACGTCGGCCGTATGGGACGCATCGTCGAACGGGCCGTCGATTCGCCCTGCACGTTCGGGCGAGCGGATGTCGGTCCATACGGCAGTGGACCGGCGGTGCTCGAGGTGCTGGGTCCAGCCCAGCACCTCGAAAAACGCCACGGCGTGAGCGGCCCACCCGGTCACGTCGCAGGCCAGTTCCTCCAGCATTGGCAGCGTCCCCTTGCGCCGTCGGTAGTAGATGGTCTTGGCGACATCCGCCCGGAGGGGCTGGGCCACGTCATGCAGCGGAGCGTTGCCGACCAGGTCGCCGATATAGGGGATCACCCACTCGGCACAGGTTTCGATGAAGAGGTCATCCCACAGCGCATCGATATTTTGCCGGACGACCTCGGCCTGCTCTGAAATAATGTCCAGCAGCGCCTGGAGGGGATAACCTTCCTCGGCATCCCGCAGGCGGTAGAGTTCGGGCAGCAGTTTATAGAGATCCATCTTTTCCCTCATGATGCCACCTTGCCGACGGTCACGACAGCGTCTGATACCGGATTTTTGATGAACGCCAGTTCGGCGGGTGTGAGGAGCAGCCGTTCCTGGACAGGGGCGTCCGTGGCCCCATGGGGTTTGCGATCGGTCTTGTCCTTGAACTGCAGACCGTTGATGTCCACGGCGACCACCCCCGTCACATGTTGGAGCAGGCGGTACAGGTCGCTCAAATGAATGGGTTGTCCAAGCGCCAGGTTCTCGAACGCGAAATACTCCCGCAAAGCCTTCTGAACCGCTTTTTTCACGTTTTCCGTGAGATAGGCGGGATTGCACTCGATCTGTACATCCGCCTTCACCGGTATCTTCCGGTAACTCTCGATTCGCAGTTCCCGGTTCGGATCCCGGCGTTGGTCGAGATATGCCCTGAACTGGCCCATCAGGGGGCCCTTGACCTCGGCGCCCCTGTCGCCGGCAACAGTAAGGCGGACCGCCTGTTCTGGACCCTGGCGCGTCCACACGGCGCGGGCCTTGGCAATGCCGGTAAATTCGCGGGCGGCATCTTCCACGTCGCGCAGGGAAACGATGCGGCCAAAGGTGCGGATCGTGTTGGGGGCATTGGTGCGGGTCTTTTGCAGGGTCTCCGGCTCGACGCCTCCCTGGGCCGGCGCGGGATTGGTGACGCGCCTGAGGCCGATCGGGCGATCGAGGAGGGTCGTCAGGGCATTGGCGTTGACGTTGCCGGCCTGTCCGAGGCCGTGGCGATAGGTGGCCGACACATTTTGACGGCCGGTCGTCAGTCGTGCGCCGGTCTTCCCGTCTCCGAACTGCACCGTCATCACACCCTCTTCGTCTACCAGAGTGGTGTAGATCCGTTCTGTTCCATCACAGCCGTATAAGGCGTCCTTTTCCTCCCACAGCACGCTGTCCACCCGGATATCGAGTGTGCTGGCCGCGCCCTTCCTGGCCGCGGCATGGGGCACAAATGTCACCGGCGACTTCTTGAGGATGAAGGTCTGGAATGCAGCGGACGCGTCGCCGTTGCCCAGGACTTCTTTTGTGACGGTCTCTCCGTGGGTGGCCCTGACGACGTTGCCGTAAAGCACTGTGGCGGTGGCATCAAAGGTGCTGCGGAGGGGGGATTTGAAGGTGATCTTCACGAAGGCTGTGCCGCCGTAGGTCGCTTCCGCCGCACTTTCCACCGTCGCGGTTTCCGCGGTGTCATCATCATCGGCAAGCATGACGGTTCGGCCCTTTGTAAAGTCTCCAATGGCGACGTCTTCCGCCTTTATCAGCACCGGATCATTTTTTTGGATGGATGTGTTTTGGAACGCCAGTTCCCAGAACTCGATCTCGGGTTCGGCAAGTTCGTAAAGAACGGCTGTGCGGCGGTCGAACGACTTGGCTGGAAGCTTGCCCGCTACACTGATCAGGGTGGCGGTCCCGGTGAATGGATCGTACGCCGTGGAGGCGGGATCGAATGCAGCCGCCCCCTGGCTTGCGGCCTCCACCGTCACTATCCCGGTAAAACTGCCTTCAGCGTGAAGCAATAGGCGGGTGCCGGGTTTCAACGCTTCGTATACACTGTCCAGTCCAAACGGATCCCCTGCCTTCAGCTTGATGTGGTAATCTTTGGCTTTACGTTCGATCAATTCGGTCTTCACCCCGTTCGGGCACTGATTGTCGGGCGTTGTGCAGACGTATTGGGCCGGGGCATTATGTCCGAAAAAGCGCATCGTTCGCACACGCTTGAATGCGCGTGCGGATTTCAGTTTGTGCTGCATTTTCGGTTTCCAGGCGAGGCTGCTGTGGCCGCGCGAATCGATCTGAGCGCTGACTACTTCTTTTGGAACAACGGTCTTCTTGTCGAAAAAAAGCAAGGCATCACCTGGAGACAATATGCCGATGACGGCGTTGGCGACGGAGGGCTTGAGAATGGCTTTTTCCGACGCAGCGTCAAAAGGGTTTGCCGTTTCCGGTTTGGGGAAGACCCGGACCCGGTTGAGGCGCGCTGCCGCGGTCGCCGCCGCGACGGTCTCAAACTTTTGGGGCGTTTCATTCTGGCCCGGCACGCTCTGTACCCGCAGGCCCACTGGAATTCGGAGGTTTTTGCCTTTTTCCAGAATAAAGGCCAGATCTGCCGCCGACGCCTTGCCGGGTGCCGGCCGGTAGTCCAGGAACCCTGCCAGGCGTCGCACCGACGTCTGGAGGAGCGCCGTGCGCAGGAAGGCCTCGTTGGCGATTCGTTCCTGATAAAAGGTAAGGATGTCGGCCAGATAGGCCCACATTTCCACGAGCGCAATGCCGTAGTCGTCGCTGGTGCGGGCGGTCCAGCGCCGCAGCGCCGGCTTACCGGCGATGGCCTGGATCATGGCCTGCCGAAATCCGGCATAGGTGCCGACCCGGTAATGAACCGCAGACAGCCCCGGGCGGTTCCTGATTTCCTCGGGTATCGATGCGGCTGTTGCCTGGCAACAGCCGCACGTTTTATTTGACATTTCGTACTTGATACTCATTTGCCACCCATCATGTTCAATTGAAGAAGGCCGTTTTCGGGAAAGCTGGCATCGTTGTCCAGACGGATCACCTCCAATCGTGCGGCGGAGATGTAGCTTCGTTCGAGATTTTTCCTGGATGCCGGGCGGTTGGGTTCCGGATCGATTTCGTCCCGGCGGATAAATCGACGGACCATCGCCGAGCCCACCCCCTGGACCGATTCGATGGCGGCATAGAGCCGACTGAGGTAGAGGGGTTGGCCGAAGGTAAAGTTGTCGGGGTGGAAGAAGCCTCGCGTTCCGTCCGGCAGCCTCCGATTGCTGAGCGCTGAAGACAACGCCGCCGCTACAGATGCGCGGAAGTGGTCCGATGCCACGCACAAGTCAATTTCGATCTCCAGCGGAACGAAGAGCGGCGGGCATATTTTCAGATCATATCCCGCCAGGGTATAGCGGGTGACCCAGTCGCGCACGCGTTGTTTCAAATCAGCCGAGACGTCCGTACGCCCCACGGGATCGATGGTGACGAAAATCGTTTGCCAGCTGCCTGTCCAGCGGAATGTGGCGACCGCTTTTGACACCTCTCGATGCTTTTCTGCGGCATCCGCGTAGTCTGCTTCGGTGACGGCCCGAAACTGCTCTGCATGGAACGCTGCCGGCGCCAGGCATTTCACCTCTTCGATCGGTTCCGGGGCAATGCCGCCCCAGGCAGCCAGGGGATTGCGCACCGTTTTGACGGAAGGCCATCTGGAGGCGGCCGGAGGGCGGATCAGGTGCCGAAGGGATTCGGACCCAACATTGCCTTCCGACCCAACGCCGACGCGGTAGGTCGCCTTGATGAAAGACTGGTCGGGCGGCGCCATGCCGAATTCGCTGCTGCCGAAGCGGATGGCGGCCCGGCCGTCATTGTCGGTTTCGGCGACAAAGTGGCGGGCAAACCTGTCGCTTCCGAAAAGGTCCGGTACGGGTTTCCAGCAGCTCATCCTGCCCGTTCCGTTATGGACCTCCAGGTTTACCTGGGCGGTCGCATTTTGGAGCTGGCCGAGGTCGACCTGACGAAGCGCTGCGGCCGAATCGAGTGTCTTGGGGATGGGAATGCGGAAACTGAGGGGCCCTTCCTTCAACCGGAACCGAAAGGCCCGGCTGCCGGTTTGAATGCCCGGCATGCGAGGGTCTTTGAGATCACCCGGATCACCGGGATGCCATTCCGCGAGGGTACGCCCGTGGTCGGCCAGGACGAGATTTCCCCGTGCGATACTGACGTTTTCAATGGTTCCGCCGTCTTTTGAACTGGTCGAAAGACATAGAGGAAAGGCCAGTGCGTCCGGGGGATTCCATGTCACACGGGTGAGGGTTCTGCCGAGCAGGGGATCATGGGCCTTTTCCACATGACGCAGCCGCACGACCTGTCGGTGTTCGGGGTTCGCGTCAGCCGCCAGGCCGGTTTTCGGCCCCTTGACCTCCTCAAGTAGGAGAAAATCGCCGGCCCTGAGATCGGCGGACAGATCGTCTTGCAGATCGATGGTGGTCGTCCCGCGCGGGAGGCAGCAGTGGCATTTGCCCCAGGTATGGATGTGGATCTCATTTAGGGCAGGGCAAAGCATGGCCGCCTCCATCGTCTCGAAAACCGCCTCTGCCGACGCCAGCGCCTGCGCTTTCAGCCCGTGGGAGAGGACGGCGTCATGGGGCGGCCTCTCGGCGCCCAGTGGCACGCGGACGGGTGTGAGCACCTGGGTTCCCTTGGGCAGGGAGCCCGGGGCATGTACCCCCACATGAATAAAGGCCCGGGCACTGGCGCCGTCGTGCATGCGGTAGTCGATCAGCTTTGCGTGTCGCCGCACCGAGATGCGGCGGCGAGCTGTTTCCAGATAGGCCTCGTTGGCCACGGCGTCCTGGTAATAGCTCAGATGGTCGGCCGTGTAGGCCAGCAGCTCCACCAGCGCGATGCCTGCATCCGCCGCATGCCGTTCCTGCCAATCCGGCACCAGCGTTGTGATCAGGTCGATCAGCACCTGGCGAAAGCCGGCATAGTCCTTGGCCATATAGTCAATGAGCGGTTTCTTGCCCTTCTCGGGAAGGCAGGGCCGGCAGGGCCGGCAGTCGAAGCGGCTGGCACAGCCGGCTTTGAAACTGAAGTCGCACCGGGCATAGGCCGGGTCCAGTGCTGTACTGTCGACGGAGAGGGTGTATGTCGAGAAGTCGCCGGCCTGGTCTACCGTTACCACCAGATGCTGCTCTTTCTGCGTTACCTCGAGGGCCTGGATGTTCCGGAG
>CAJXSB010000092.1 GCA_913060435.1 uncultured Desulfococcus sp. | reverse complement strand
GATTCTCTGCCATAATTTTCTCCTTCCGGGGCGGTGCTGACGTCCCGCCGCTGCCGATGGGCCTTCAGCCGGCGCTCCAAACGACGCACCCGGTCCTCCGGCGCTGTCGCCCACTGGCCTGCACATCGCATGGTGTCATGATTGTTTGCCGGAGCCCTGAGGTGTCAGACGGCCTCCCGAGAGGCACCGGAGGCATCCTGTCGAAGCGGAAGCCGAATGATGAAGGTGGTCCCCTCCCCCATCCGGCTCTCGAAGGTCAGGCGGCCGCCCAATCGCTCGACGATGACCGACCGGCAGATGGCAAGCCCCTGCCCGGTACCCCGCCCGACCTCCTTGGTGGTGAAAAAAGGGTCGAAAACCCTCGGCCGGATGGCGTCGGGAATACCGGCCCCGTTGTCCTGCAGGCGAACCTCGACCCCTTCTTCAATTTTCCGGGTCTGGATAGTGATGACGCCGGCGCCGCTGCCGGGGCTGCTGGCAAGCCGCTCCTCAATGGCATGGGCGGCATTGATGATCAGGTTAAGGATCACCTGGTTGAACTCCCCCGGGTAGCAGGGGATGTGCGGCAGGTCCTGGGCGAGATCCAGTTGAAGCTCCGCCACCCGGGCCCACTGGGTCTGGGTGATCCGGATGGTATTTTTCAGCGCATGATTGATATCCATGGGGGCCATCTGCCGGTTGCCGGGATGGGTGAACGCCCGCATGGACTGGACGATCTCCGTGACGTATTCGACCCCTTCACTCGACTCCCGGATGGCCCGGGGAACCTCCGCCTGGATATAGTCGAGGTCGATACGGTGCTCCTGCTCCCGGAGCTCCTCCAAGAGCGGCCCCCCGCCGCCCGCCGCCTCGAACCGCTCGCGCAGTTTCCCATAGGTTTTCATCAGGCGCATGATCCCGCTGAAGGATTCTTCGAGAAAGAGGGTGTTGTACTGAAGATACTGCATGGGGGTGTTGATCTCGTGGGCGATGCCGGCCGTCAGCGTCCCGAGCGCGGCGAGCTTTTCAGCGTGGAAAAGCTGCACCGTAGCGGATTTCAGGTCGTCCTCCAGCTGCAGCACGCGCTGGCCCGAACGGATCCGCGCTTTCAGCTCGTAAGGGTTGTAGGGCTTGATCATATAATCGTCCGCCCCCGCACTCAGACCGGCCACGATGTCCGACTTCTGATCATTGCTGGTAAGGAGGATGACGTAGACGTACTCGGGCAGCTTTTCCTCGCGGAGCCGCCGGCAGAGGCTGAGGCCGTCGATTTCGGGCATCATCCAGTCCAGAATGACCAGACGGGCCGCATTGCTCTGGATCGCCTCCCACGCCTTCAGGCCGTTGTCGCACGCAATGACCTGGTGACCCAGCTTCTCCAGCATTTTGTGAAGAATACGGCGCGCAATGACATCATCCTCCGCGATCAATATGTTCATTCCCCTGAGATTCTCCGTTGTTCGTGGTGGGCAGCATCGCAGATGGTCGATCAGGCCAACCGCTCAAAAAAACATCTATTTTTCTAACAGACGGTCGCCTTGCGGTCAAGTCGCAGATCCCGGCCGCCGCCATTTTTTCACCCCCGCACACACAACCCGAACGTCATACACGCCCTGGTCCGGCACTTGCCCGCGGGGCGTCTCTTTTCCTTTCCGGGAAAGTATGCTATTTGTGGCGCGGGTGCGGAAAACGACAATATACCTGCCGCAAAGGCCGTCATGCCCCACCGGGGCGTTCGGGGTATGCCGGCGAATGGGATGGGCGTATATGGCGGAACTGGGAATCGATCGGTATCAGAAAATGGTGGACGACTGGGTAAACACGGTCGGCGTCCGATATTTTTCCGAACTCACCAATCTGGCCCAGCTGGTAGAGGAGGTCGGCGAGGTGGCCCGGATCATCTCCCGCGTCTTCGGTGACCAGAGCTTCAAACCGACCGATCCAGGAGCCCCGACCGCGGCCCCCCGGAGATCCGGTCTCGCGCCCCACCAGCAGGACGCGCTTGCAGACGAACTGGCGGATGTGATGTTCGTGCTCGTGTGCATCGCCAACCAGACGGGGATCCGCCTCACGGACGCCCTTGCCAGAAACCTCGAAAAGAAAAACCAGCGCGATGCCGACCGGCACCGAAACAATCCGAAGCTACAGGGCTGATGCCGCCCCGAACAACGGCGTCAGGGCCCGTTCCCGGCAGCGGGAGGCGTGGGCGGCCCTGATGGTCGGCGCATTGCTCCTCCACGGCTGCGCCGCCCCCGGAAAACGTCTCGAATCACCGCACATCTCCATCAGCCGGATTGCCATCGAAAGCGCGACCATCTTCGAAATGGAGATGGCCGTTGTCCTTCGTATTCTCAACACCAATGAGGTTCCCCTCACGCTCAAGGGAGCGGATGTGACCCTCGAGGTCAACGGCAAGGACTTTGCCCATGGGGTCTCACGGATCGAGACGATCCTTCCTGCCTACGACGCCGCCATGGTCCCCATGACGCTCTATTCCTCCATGATCCCCATGGTCAAGGGGCTCCTGAAGCTTCGGAAGCGACGCTCCCTCCATTACCGCGTCTACGGGAAGGTCCGCATCGAAGGAGGGTTTCTGATGCCCGGATCCCTCCCGTTTTCATCGTCGGGGGAACTTCCTCTGGACAAGGCCCGGCCGCGGGATTAGTCGCGGGCTATTCTCCTGCAGGGGCGTAGTAGCACCGCTTGGGGGAGGTGACTTTCCGCAGGAGGATAATCATCCGGCGCTGCGATGCAAGGATGAAAACGCACCAAAAAAAAGCTGCAGCCCCCGAAAGGCGGGGAGGGGCTGCAGCCATGGGCGGGAGGGCGACGGATGCCGGATTCACCCCCTGCCGCCCCGCTGGGCGCGGAGGAGGGAATCGTGCATCCGTTTGGAGTAGGCTTTTTTCTTCATCGACTTGTCCCGCACCTTGTCCTGGATCTCGGCGGTCATCCCCGGCCGGTCCGACACGTTGAAGATCTCCAGGGTGCTGTCCCTGGCGTCGGCGATGATGGCGCGTCCGATGGGGGTCCGGCTGATCACGGTCGTCCACCCCTCCTCGGCGCCGATCCCGCCGAACGACACATCGGCGTACTCGGAGGCGTAGTCGGGGCAGAACCGGCAGGCATAGCGCTTCATGAAGTCGATCTTCTCCAGGGGCACCGTTTTGAGCCCACCGTTCTGGAGGTGGAGCATCAGCTCATCCTTGATGTTGATCTTCCGCACATCGGCCCAGTTGACGCCTGCGATCTCCTCGAGCTTCTCCCGCTCCGCCCGGTCGAAGATGAAATTCCCCGAGCAGAAGAGGCCCAGGGTGTACCGGATGCTGTCGGAGGGAACGATGCTCATGGCCTCCATCTTCCGGAGGGTCTTGATCTGGCATGGTGTCCCCACCAGGGCGACCCGCCGCAGGCCTTTCTGCATCATGGGCCGAAACTCCTGCACCGACGGGGAGTAGGTGGAATAGTCGTGCCCAAAGTGTTTGACGCCGTGGGAGCTGTCGAAATAGAAGCCCGCGGAGTCGATGATCTCCTGACGGTTCGTCGCCAGCATGGGGTCCCGCTCGAACGGCCCCGTCTGCCGGGTCACGATGGCACCGTCGATGTGCCCCCGGTCGAAGAGGTGGACCAGGAGCGCCGTCACCACGCCGCCGTCCGTGGCTTTGGCCCGTATCGCGGGGTCAAGGGCTCTTGCCGTCAGGGTCTCAATGATGTGGCCCGCCGGCGGCGTCCAGCCGGCCACCTGCCTTGTCTCCTCCTGGTACTCGTCGATTTCAGGGCAGATGGAATAGCAGAGTCCACACTCGATGCATTTTTCCCGGTCCGCGAACTGGGGGGAGCCGTCTTCGCCGAGGGTCAATGCACCGTAGTTGATCGACGTACAGAAGGTCACACATCCACCGCAACGGTGGCAAAGGCCGGGTTTCTGGACTTCGTCTATCAGGTCGTTAAAGGTCTTCATAGGCCCTCCTACACTTCCGGCCGGGGATGCAAGCCTGCCGCTTCGACGATCTCCGGCACTTTTTCCTCCCACTCGATGGCCATGATATGGAAGCCGGCGACCCCCTTGACCTCCTTGAGGCGCTGAATCTGCTCGATGCAGATTTTCACCCCTTCCTCCGCCTGTTTTTCCTTGGGGGTGTCCCCCAGACGCTTCACAATCTCGTCGGGCACGTCCATCCCCGGCACCCGGTTTTTCATGTAGCGGGCCATACCCACGGATTTCATGGGCGTCAGCCCGGCCATGATGTAGGTCTTCTCGTGAAGCCCGCGGTCGACCACCTGCTTCATCCAGTCCTCGAACTTCTCCATGTTGTAGATGCACTGGGTCTGGATGAACTCGGCGCCGGCGGCGATCTTCTTGGCCAGGCGCGAAACCCGGATATCGTAGGGATCGGCAAAGGGGTTGGCCGCCGCCCCGACAAACATGGCGGGAGGGCGCTTGACATCGTCCCCGCCCAGAAACTTGCCTTCGTCACGCATCAGCCGGACGGTCTGGAGCAGCTGCATGGAGTCGAGGTCGTGGACGTTCTGTCCATTGGCGTGGTCGCCGAAGCTCTGGTGGTCGCCGGAGAGGCAGAGGATATTGTTGATGTCCCACGACGCCGCCCCGAGGATGTCGCTCTGGAGGGCGATCCGGTTCCGGTCCCGGGTGACCATCTGCAGCACCGGCTCCACCCCGAGGGTCTTGAGCCGGATGCAGGCCGCCAGCGAGCACATCCGGCAGACGGAGGTCTGGTTGTCCGTAATGTTGATGGCATCGACGTGGTCCTTGATCAGGGCGGCCTTTTCGCTGATGGCTTCGGGGTCGCTTCCCCGGGGCGGACCACACTCGGAGGTGACGCCGAAATGGCCCGCTGCGAGGATCTTTTCCAGCCTGCTTGGGGTCTTGCATTCTCTACTCATCGATCAGGTCCTCCCTCACCAGTTTTCGGGGCCCGCCGGCTCTGTCGGTGGACCAGTCCTTGATCGGGGTCAGCGCTTCGTAGTCGTCCATCCGCCCCAGGAGCCTGAGGCGGTCCACGATGAGCTGCCAGGCGCAATCGACGTCCTTGCTGATCTCGCACTTCCCGTTGGTGGATCCGCCGCAGGGGCCGTTCAGCACGCGCTTGGCACACCGGGCAATGGGGCAGATGCCCCCGGTCTGTCCAAGGATGCAGGTGCCGCAGGCCTGGCAGCGTTCAGCGTAGACGCCAAACTCCTCCACAGCCCCCAGAAAGGTGGTGTTGAGGCCGGGGTAGATCGGCTTGGGGTATTTTTCGGCCATGAACTGGACGCCGATGCCGCAGGCGGTGCTCAGCACGGCGTCGGCATCCCCGATCCGGCTCTCGGCCTTCTCGAAAAATTCATGCTCACACTGGCGCTCAATGCCGGCATCGGTGATTTCGATGTCAACGCCCTCCTGAACCGCCTTCATCCGAAGCATGGAAGCCAGGATCTCCGCTTCTTTGTTGCCGCCCTGCTGGCAGACCGCAACACAGGTGTTGCAGCCGAAGACCAGGACCTTCTTGTGGTCCTTGATCATCTCCCAAATCTCTTCCAGGGGTTTTTGTTCTCCGACGATCATTCTGCCTTACTCCTTTCCTTTGCTTCCTTGAGAGCAAACCAGATGGGAGACGGACCGAGCGATCGGATCATCTCCGTAAACGCTGTGCAGATCTCCGCCCATCTCGGCCCCATGGCCGCAGAGAGATTGTACATCGCAAGCCGTTCGGGGTCGATGCCGACTTGGGACAACAGGTTTTTCAGATGGTGGATTCGCTTCTTGGCATTCAGATTTCCTTCCAGGAAATGACATTGCCCTTCCAGTCACCCGGCCACGAATAGGCCGTCAACCCCCCGCTCAAAGGCCCTCAGCACATAGCTGTGGTCGAGCTTGCCGGTACAGGGCAGGCGGATGATCATGACGTTGGGGGAATAGGAGAGCCGCATGACGCCCGCCAGGTCGGCCGCCGCAAATGCGCAGTAATGACAGGCGATGGCGAGGATTCTGGGCTCCCAGCCCTGGGGCGCCTCACGGGGCGCCTCAAGGGGCGCCGCCGTCTCTTCTATTGCCGTCTGTGGTAGTCCGGTCATGGTATATCTTCCTTTTTTGTTGAAAGGTCCATTCGGCCCCGTTCAGGGCTCCCGCCCCCGGCCAATCCGTCACTCCATCTCGGTGGCCGCGTCGATCATGGCGAGGATCTGGTCATCCCGGAAGCTGTTGACCTGGAAGGCCTTGGCCGGACAGATGCCGGCGCAGATGCCGCAGCCGGTGCAGATCACCTCGTTGTGGCTGACCTTCCCGTCCTCGTCGATAAACGGCGATCCGAACGGACACAGCCGCACGCATGCCAGGCAGGACATGCAGAGCTCCCGATTGTGCTTCGAGATGATCCCCGACACGCTCAACCGGTCGTGGGAAAGCACCACCCCCGCACGTCCGGCCGCCGCCAGGGACTGGCTCAGGGTCTCATCCAGGTTCTTCGGGGCGTGGGCCAGACCGGCGACATAGATGCCTTCGCTGGGGAAATCGACGGGCCGCAGCTTGACGTGGGCTTCGAGGAAATACCCGTCCGGATTGACCGTCAACTTGTACTGGCGGCCGATCTTCTCGGTCAGGGGATGAGGCCTCAGTCCGGTGGAAAGGACCACCCAGTCCGGATTGAATCGCACCTCGCGGTTGAGGACATAGTCATAGGCCTCCACCTGGAGCCTTCCGCCCGCCGCCGTCACCTCGGGCTTCCGGTCCGCCTCGAATCGGACAAACAGCACACCCAGTTCCCGCGCCCGCTGATAATAGTCCTCCCGGAGGCCGTAGGTCCGGATGTCCCGGTAGAGGATCGTCACCTGGGCCGCCGGCGAGGCCTCCTTGACGGCGATGGCGTTCTTGATGGCGTCCTGGCAGCAGATCCGGGAGCAATAGTTGTGGGGCTCCTCCCGGGAGCCGACGCACTGGATCATGAGAAAATGCTGGGCGGCCGGGTCCAGGCCTCCGGCGATCTGCCGCTCCAGATCCCGCTGGGTGATGACCCGGTCGCTCTCGCCGTAGGCGTATTCCCGGGGCTCGTATTCCACCCCGCCGGTGGCCACGACGATGACCCCGTGGTCAAAGGCATCGCCGTTGGTGAGCGTGGTATTGAAATTGCCGACATACCCTCCGGTGCCGTCCACCTCGGCCCCGGTGTGAACGCGGATTTTGTCGTGGGCCGCGACCTGATCCATTTTGGCCGCCAGAAAGGCCTGGACATCGGCGCCGTCCAGGGTCCGATGGACGCCTGCGGCCAGACCGCCCAGGCGGTCCTCCTTTTCCACGATATGGACGTCGAACCCCTGGTCCCCCAGGGCCAGCGCCGCCGTCATGCCGGCGATCCCCCCGCCGATGACCATGGCGCCCGGAACGACCGAGACCGAGTCGGTCTCGACCGGATCGAGCTTCCTGGCCTTGGCAACGCTCATCTTGACGATCTCCGAAGCCTTATGTGTGGCGACCTCCTTCTGGCCCATATGGCACCAGGAGCACTGCTCCCGGATGTCCGCAAGCTCGAAGAGGTATTTGTTGAGCCCGGCGTCACGGATGGTATCCTGAAAGAGCGGGGCATGGGTGCGCGGGGTGCACGAGGCCACGATGACCCGGTTGAGCCCCTTCTCCCGGATGACCTCCTTGATGCGCTCCTGGCCGTCGGGGGCGCAGGCGTACATCAGGTCGCCGGAATAGACGACGTCCGGCAGGGGTCGGGTATCCTCGGCCACCTGTTTGACATCCACGGTCTGGGCGATGTTGATGCCGCAGTGACAGACGAACACCCCTACCCGGGCCTCCTGGCCCGTGATGTCGGTTTCGGGCGGGAGCTGGGGCGCTTCGATCTCTGTCCCCCTGGCTTCGCCGAGAAGGGCCATGGCGCGGCCGGCCACGGCGCTGCCCTGGGCCACCGTCTCGGGAATATCCTTGGGGCCCTGGAAGGTGCCGGTGACGTAGACGCCCGCCCGGCTGGTCTCCACCGGTGCCAGGGTATCGGTCTTGGCGAACCGGTGCACGTTGGTGTCGATGCCGAAGGTCCCGGCAAAGGCCAGCGCGTCCTGGTGGGGTTGAAAGCCGATGGAGAGGACCACCAGGTCGAACACCTCGTCGACCAGGGCACCGTCCTCGGCGGCGTAGCGGAGCAGGAGGTTCCCGGTGCCGGCCTCCTCCTTGATGTCGGAGACCATGGCCCGGCGATAGACCACACCGTACTGCTGCTTGGCCCGGTCCACGTATTTGTCGAAGTCCTTGCCAAAGGCCCGCATCTCCATATAGAAGATCGTCGGCTCAATGCTGCCGTCGTGCTCCTTGGCGATGACCGCCTGCTTGGTGGCGTACATGCAGCATACCGAGGAGCACCAAGGGTTGGCGTTCCTGGGATCCCGGGAGCCGACGCACTGGATCCAGGCGACCTTTCTGGGGTGGCGCTCGTCCGAGGGGCGCTTGACCTCGCCCATGAAGGGGCCTGAGGCCGACAGGATCCGCTCGAACTGGATCGATGTCACTACGTTGGGCCAGCGGCCGAAGCCGAGCTCCCCACGTATATTGGGATTATAGCGGTCGAGGCCGGGGCTCAGAATGATGGCCCCCACCTGGAGGTCGTAGACCTTTTCCGTATCCTCGTAGTTGATGGCGTCGGTCTCGCAGAATTTCGAACAGGCCTTGCACTTGCCTTTGGTCAGGTAGATGCAGTGCTCCTTGTCGATGACCCGGGTATGGGGCACCGCCTGGGGCAGGATCGTGTAGATCGCCTTTCGTTTGCTGAGCCCCTGCTCGAAGGTATTGACCACCAGCTTGGGGCATTTCTTCTCGCAGGCCCCGCAGCCGGTGCAGCGCTCCGGAATGACGAACCGGGGCTGCTGGCGCACCGTCACCGTGAAATCGCCCGGCTCGCCCGAGACCGCCTCGACATCCGCCAGGGTGTGGAGCTCGATGTTGGGGTGCCGCCCCACCTCGACCATCTTGGGCGAAATCATGCACATGGAGCAGTCGCCCGTGGGAAAGGTTTTGTCCAGCATGGCCATGGTACCGCCGATGGAGGATTCCCGCTGGATCATGTGGACCTTGAACCCGCTGTCCGCGAGATCAAGGGCCGCCTGCATGCCGCCGATGCCGCCGCCGGCGATCAGGACAGAGCCGCGTTTGATGCTGTGTTGACTATCGTTCATCTCCATCCAGCTCCTTTAAGAGTGTCGTGCCGTCAATAAAATGCCGGTCCACCTGCAGCGACTCGGGCGATATTCCCATGGCCGCGCCGATGACCTCCGTGATGAAAAAGACCGGCAGCCGCTCCTCGATGCCGATTCGCCGGCAGAATGCATCCTGATGGGCGTCCAGGTTGAGCTGGCACATGGGACAGGTGGCCACGAAACAGTTGGCCCCCCGATCGATCGCCTCCGTCATGATCCTGCCCATCAGGTTCAGGGATGTCTCCGGATCGTTGACGGCCGCCGACGCTCCGCAGCAGAAGGTTTTGTGGTTCCAGTCAATGGCCTTGACGCCCAGAGCGCCCAGGACCGTCTCCATGCCCTGGGGGTTTTCCACGTCGTCGGGGACCGGGACCGTATACGGGAATCGGGTCTGCATGCAGCCGTAGTAGCAGACGGGCTTGAGGCGCCGGAACTTGCGCCGGAGCTTTGGCTTGAGGGCCCCCGCCTCGATCCGGGCGATCAGCACCTCGAGGATGGAGGAGACCTTGATGCCGCCGTTCATTTTTTTGGCAAAACCCGTGTTGACTTCCGCTTTGAGGCGGGCATCGTCGGCCAGCCGCTGCTGTGCCACGAGGGTCCTGGAGTAGCAGGCGGAGCAGGGGATCACGATCTCCTGATATCCGGCGGCCTCGGCAATGCCGATGTTCCGCGCCGGCATGGCCATGGCAAGGAAATCGTCCACCTTCCCGGCGGACGTGGCGCCGCAGCAGTTCCAGTCCTCGATCTCCTTCAGCGCCACCCCCAGTTCGGAAAAAATCCGGCGGCTCTGGAGATCGTAGAGCGCGGAAGACTGTTTGAGGGAGCATCCGGGGTAATACGCGATTTCCATGTTCTACCTCTCTCCTGTTAAGGGTTCATGCCGGCCGGGGCTTGACGCCGCTGCTTCGCTTTCTTGTAGAGGGCCTTGATCTCCTTCCGGCCCTTGGCCATCATGAAGCCGGTATGCATGCGCTTCAGCTTGAACATGGCCATTCCCAGCCGGGCCTGTCCCTTCAGTTCGTCGATGATGGCGTCGTAGTTCCCGTCACGGGCGTCGCGAAGGATGTTCCGGCACTCGTAGACCCCCATGAGCTCCATCTCGTTGACACGCCCCCAGCGGAGGCCCGATTCGAGGAAGCTGTCGTGGAACGCGGCCACCTTGGGCTGCAGGGGATCGATATGGGCCTCCTTGGCCATCTTTTTCAGGGTCTCGGTGATCCGGGCCGTCTGGATATCGTTGGGGCAGCGCGTGCCGCAGGTGTAGCAGGAGACGCATTTCCAGACCAGGGGATTGGAGAGGGCCGTCTCCCGGTCCCCCAGGATGACGTTGCGGATGAGAATATTGGGGGTGAAGAATCCGGTTTCGTCGCCCACCGTGCAGCCGGCCGCACACCGCCGGCACTGGTAGCAGGCGGTAAGCTTCTGCCCCGAGCGCTCCATGACCTCCTGGAGGAAGGGTTTTGCACTCTCGGGCGTAAATTCGAGTCCAGGTCCCGTCATTTTCTCTCCTTCTCGTTGAAGGGTTACAAATTCAGGGCCAACCCCGCTTCTCATTCTCGCTGTCGCTGTGGCCTGTATCGATGGAACCGGCGTGATTGGTGCCCAAATCGCTGATGGCATATCGTCGTTATCTAATGTAGAATTATCTACTTTTTATATTTGCTAATAATAAATGAATAATATTTATTAGATTTATGGGCATACATTTGTCAAGGATAAAATGCCGTGAATTGGAATCTTTTTTGCGGTATCTCGTTGGCACCTGTGGATTCACCGAATTTATCTCATATTTGCCCTCGATATGCCCTTTCAAACGAGATAATTTTCTTAAACCTGTCGATCGTGAGCCGTCAGGCAGGCGCTGCGCCCATGGGGATGTATGGCAGGGAGGTCGTTCCAGCGCCGAGAATGCGGAGGCGTGGGGGAAGGATGCCCGGAACGTGCCGGGTTTTTTGGGAATCAGTTGACTTCAAAACCGACTTTGTCTATGGTCACATCCAGGCTTTAGACGACTCTCAAAAAAAGGAGACTATCATGGTTCGAACGGAAATATCCCTCTTCCTCAAGAATGTCCCGGGAGAGCTGGGCCGCCTGTCGTCCCTGCTCTCCGACGCCGGCATCAATATCGATGCCATCACCATTCAGGATGCGTCGGCCTACGTGCAGACCCTCTTCCAGGCCCGCGGAAAGTCCCTGAAGCGGATTGCGTCCAGCGCCAGCTATAATTCCATGCGGAAGGACTCCTCCGAATTCGCGCTGATCCGAATCCTCACCGACAAGACCGAAGAAGCCCTCGCGCTTCTGGAGAAGCACGACTATCTTTTCGACACGGTTCCGGTCATTGCCGTCAAGCTGGAAAACCGGCCGGGGGAACTGGCCAAGATCACCAACCGGTTCGGAGAGGCGGGCATCAACATCAACTATGTCTACGGCTCCGTATCCTCCCCGGACGAAAAATGCCTTTTCGTCTTCTGCCCGGAGGACATCCAGCTGGCCACCAAGATTTTCGCGGAGTAACGAGGCATGGCGGCCGCCCCCGGCAGGCAGGAGCGGCCGCCATGAAAGGCGGGCTTACATCTTGTATTTCAGTGTAATCTCTTCTTCCTCGGGCGAATCATCCCCCGGTTCCGGGGTTTCCGGCGGCGGGGGCGGCGATGCCGGGGGCGCCGGCGTATTTCCAGCAACCTTTTCCTCGTATACCCCTGCCAGGAAAATGGTGGCCAGCGGCTGGGTAAAGAGCCACCCGACGAATACCGAGCTGCCGATGGCGCTGATCCCCATGAACAGGATGGTGACGATCACGTGATCCATCAGATCCTTGCCGGTCACGATCCTGAAGCTCTCCTTTACGGCGTCGACCAGCCCGAAATTGCGGTCGGTCATGAGCGGCAGCATATAGAGGCAGGCAAAGGTCACGCCGCAGACGATCACGAGGCCGGGCAGGAAAAGGATCGAAAATCCGATCATCGAGGCAATCGCCACCACAATGCCGAAGGCCAGCAGCGGCAGAAAAAGCCGCATCTCCGAGAACAGGTCCTGGATCTTCGGCTCCCGGCCGCTCCGAACCATCATCAGGATCGACTGAATATAACCGGCCATCATCACCGGTGCCAGAATGCCCAGGGTGATAAAACCGACCACCCCCATGACCAGGGTCATCAGCAGCAGAGACACGATGTATTTCAGTGTCAGATGCCAGGCGTTTTCCAGATGAGATTTAAAATCCATTCGCGCTCCTTTTTGCAGTTTTGGTTGGTTTATTCGAAACAATACCTGAATTTTTAAAGCGGAAAGGATACTGGATCCCTCCGGGGATTGTCAAACACTATTCCGCTCCGCCGCCCCGCCGATG
>CAJXSB010000091.1 GCA_913060435.1 uncultured Desulfococcus sp. | reverse complement strand
GGGCATGAATGCGGCCCCTGCCGATGAGGAAACAGATGTTTTCGTCGGTACTTTTCAGGAAGCTGTTCATCGCCGTCTTTCTCGCCGTATCGGGCCTGACCGCATTCCTTTTCTATCTGAGCGCCCTGGATATCCGGCAGACGGGAAGGGCCGCGGTCGCCCTGTTTGGCGGGGCAGCGGTTGAAGGCCTCTTCGATCGGATGCAGAAACAATATGATCGACTGGCGGCGGACAGCGGAGATCGGCCGCCGTCGCCGGAAGCGCTCACGACGCTCTTGGACAACCTCGATTTTCCGGACACGGGAAGGCTCTATCTGGTGGATCCAGAGCGCGTCCTTGCCGTCCATCCGCCGGGCGGTATGACGCACACAGCGATTTTCGGGATCCTGGATCGCTGCGGCGAACCGGCGGCGTTTTCGGGCGGCGGGGCTGTCGCGTGCGGCCAGGACGAGCACTTCCGACGGGCATGGGCCAGGCACCTCAACGACGGCGGGCGCCACGCCATTTTCGTCGTGGACGCCGATCAGATGACCCGCGGCGGGGTCGTTCGGCTGTTCTGGGGGGCCGCGGCCCTTCTGGTGTGCGTGCTCTGCCTGATGGCGGCGGTGATCCGGCACCTTCTAAAGCCCCTCCGGCAGGTCGGCGACCGCGTGCGCGCGCTGGTGCAGCGGGAGCGGGCTGCGGATGATTCACGCGATCGGTCCTCCGGCGAGGAGGTTGGGCTGAACGGCGCCGTCGACCAGATGAGCGAGGCCCTAGCCGAAAAACAACGGACCATCCTGGCGCAGTCCGCCGCTCACGAGCGGCTGGTCAGGGACCTCCAGGAACTGCGTGAAAGAACGAAGGCGCTCTTCCGGGAGAACGAGAAGCTGAAGCGCCGCTTTGAGCTGATGCGGGAAAAGCAGGAGTTCCTCCGGAGGAGCGAAGAGAGGTATCGGACCATGCTCGAGAATATCGAGGAGTATTTCTACGAAGCGGACCTCTCGGGCAATCTGCTCTTTTTCAACGATGCCCTCTGCCGAATGCTGGGGCATTCCCGGGAGATGCTGACGGGCATGAACTTTCGGGAATTCATGGACCGCGGGACGGCGGACAAGGCCTTTCGGATTTTCAAAAAGGCCTATGAAACGGGCCATTCCCAGAAGGGCATTGGATGGCGTCTTGTCCGAAAGGACGGATCCACATGCCATGTTGAAATCTCGGTCTCTTTGATCCGAAACCTCGCCGGCGAAGCGATCGGATTCCGGGGGGTCGCGCGAAATGTCAGTGAATTGATCTACCTCGTCTACCACGACTCGCTGACCGGGCTTTACAACCGAAAGGCCTTCTTCGAGCGGCTGCACGAGACCCTCGCCATGGCCAAACGTGACCAAAAAGAGAAAAACATCTTCTATCTCGACCTGGACGAGTTCAAGCGGGTCAACGACGAATACGGGCACCACGTCGGCGACGGGGTGCTGAAAGAGGTCGCCGTCCGCCTGAAGGCGAGCCTTCGGGAGACGGACCATATCTGCCGCATCGGGGGTGATGAGTTCGTGGTGATCCTCAACAACCTGAAGGATGAATCCCGCCCGGAGGAGGCGGCCGGCCGGGTTCTGGCAGCGCTCTCCAGGCCCTACCGGATCCAGGGCCACCTCATTGACTTCATCACGCCGAGCATCGGCATCAGCACCTATCCCAAGGACTCGGATAATGTGGAGGCCCTGATCCGGTGCGCCGACATCGCCATGTTCAAGGCGAAGCGGAAAGACGGCGGGGGATGCTTCGCATTCTACGAGAAGAAGATGGACGAGGAGTGGCGCTCGCCGTAACCACCCCATTGTTCCAAGGATGCCGGGGGCGCAGGGCGACCCGGCATCCCCCGGGCTGCCGGCCCGGCCTCAGGTGCGTGCCCAGCGGCCTTTCTCCTTCTTCCTGCCGCCGCCGGAAACCTCGGCGTCCTTGCAGACGAGTTCGATGGCCTCATAGCCCAGCAGCCCGTTCACATCGCGCGAAAGCTTCTCCCCCGCCCGAAGCTGGAGGGATTCGGGCACCGCGATGATGGTGTCCGAGGCTTCGCGCGCCACCAGATGGAGATACGCCGGGCAGGACCCCGGGTGCTTCGTCAGGAGATCCCGAAGCGCCCTCAGGATTTCGCGGTCGGTCCGGGTGATATCCAGGTTGATGTGAATGCTGGCCGTCCAGGTCTCCTCCGCCTGCGTCATCGAGACGATCTTGTCGGCGATGATCTTGACCGAGTTCTCCTCCCGCTGCAGCCGCCCCTCGATGAGCACCGCGGTGTCCTCCACCAGCAGGTCTGCAGCGGTGTCGTAGACCGATGAAAACACGGTGCTCTCCACGGTTCCCGTCATGTCCTCGGTCGTGACGAAGGCCATCAGATCACCCCGCTTGGTGCGGATGGTTTTGACGGCGGTAACAATGCCCCCGATGCGGACCGCTGCGCCGTCGGCCCCCTCTTTGAGCGAGAGCGCATCCGCGGTGGCGAATTTCTCCAGGGCCCCGGCGTGCTGATCCAGGGGGTGGCCTGTGATATAGAATCCCAGAGACTCCTTCTCCAGGGCCAGCTGGACCTTGCTGTCCCAGGCGGGAACGTCGGGCAGGGCGGGCGCGTTGAAGGTCTGCCGCTCGATCTCGAGGGCGTCGAAGAGGCCCATCTGGGGGCTGGCCTTCTCCTTCTGGACCCGCTGGCCGTAGTCGAGGGCCTCTTCGAGGGCCGCCGTCATCTGGGCGCGGTGAGCACCGGTGGCGTCGAATGCGCCGCACTGGATCAGGCTTTCGAGCACCCGCCTGTTCACCTTTTTCAGGTCGACCCGTTCGCAGAATTCATAGATGGAGGCGAAGGGGCCGTCCGCCTGCCGGGCCTTGAGGATGGCGTCAATGGCACCTTCGCCGACGTTCTTGACGGCCACCAGGCCGAAGAGGATATCGTCGCCGTCCGCGGTGAAGCCCTTGCCGCTGGAGTTGACATCCGGCGGCAGCACGGCAATACCGTGGCTGCGACATTCGGCGATGAATTTCACCACGCTGTCGATGGAACCCATTTCGCTGGTCAGGAGGGCGGCCATGAATTCCACAGGGAAATGGGTCTTCAGGTAGGCCGTCTGATAGGCGATGAGGGCATAGGCGGCGCTGTGGGACTTGTTGAAGCCATAGCCCCCGAATTTTTCCATGAGATCGAAGAGCATGGTGACCCGTTCTTCGGGATGGCCGTTCTCAACGGCGCCCTTGATGAATCGCTCCCGGTGCTGGGCCATGATCTCAACGATCTTTTTTCCCATGGCCTTCCGGAGGCCGTCCGCTTCTGCCATGGAGTAGCTGGCGAGCACGCCGGCAATCTTCATGACCTGCTCCTGGTAGAGGATGACGCCGTAGGTCTCTTCAAGGATGGGAGCCAGCTCCGGAAGGAGATATTCGACCTTCTGCCGGCCGTGCTTGCGCTCGACGAAATCATCGACCATGCCGCTGTCGAGGGGACCGGGCCGGTAGAGCGCCACCAGAGCGGTGACATCGTCGAAACGGGCCGGCTTGAGACGGACCAGAAGGTCTTTCATGCCCGAACTCTCCAGCTGGAACACACCCGTCGTGTCTCCCCGGGAGAGGAGCTGGAAGGTTGCTTCATCATCGAAATCGAGATGGAGGAGATCCGGCGGCGTTTTGCCGTTTTCAGCGATCAGCTTGAGTGTTCTGTCGATGACGGTCAGGTTGCGGAGCCCCAGAAAATCGAACTTGACCAGCCCGATCTGTTCGACCCGCTTCATATCGAACTGGGTCACCACTTCACCCTTTTTCCCGCGGTAGAGGGGGAGATAGCTGGCCAGGGGTTTGTCGCCGATCACCACGCCGGCGGCGTGGGTCGAGGCATGGCGGGGCAGGCCTTCGAGCACCCGGCAGATCTGGATCAGCTCGCCGACCTCCGGCCGGCTCTCCGCCATCTCCGCCAGGCGGGGTTCGGTCTCGAGGGCCTGGTCAAGGCTGATGTTGAGGACGTCCGGCACCATCTTGGCGATGGTGTCCACCTCCTTCAGGGGGATGTCCAGCGCCCGTCCGACATCCCGGATGACCGCCCGGGTCTTCAGCTTTCCGAAGGTGATGATCTGCGCCACGTAGTCGCCCCCGCCATAGCGGTCGACCACATACTTGAAGACCTGCTCCCGGCCGTTGATGCAGAAATCCACATCGATATCCGGCATGCTGATGCGGGCCGGGTTCAGGAACCGCTCGAAGATCAGGCCGTGCTCGATGGGATCCAGGTCCGTGATGGCCATGGAGTAGGCCACGATGCTGCCGGCGGCGGATCCCCGCCCCGGTCCCACGGGGATGCCGTTCTTCTTGGCGTACTGGATGAAATCGGCCACGATGAGAAAATACCCGGAAAATCCCATCTGCTTGATGATGCCGATCTCGTACTCGAGGCGTTCGTTGTAGACCTTTTCATCGATCTCGCCTCGCTTTTTTCGGACCTGCGCCATCCGGCGGATGAACCCCCGGCGGACCTCCTCCTCGAAAAGCGCATCGACGGATTTCTCCGTCGAGGTGTCGAATTGGGGAAAGTGGTAGGTCTTGAAGTCAAACTCGATGTGGCATCGGTCCGCGATCATGCGGGTGTTCTCAATGGCGCCTGGGAAACGGCCCAGCGTTTTTTCCATCTCCGCTCCGGACTTGAAGTAGAGCTGGTCCGTGGCGAACTTGAAACGCCCGGTATCATGGACGGTCTTGCCGGTCTGGATGCAGAGAAGGACGTCGTGGGCGCGGACGTCGTCCTGGTCGAGGTAGTGGCAGTCGTTGGTTGCGATGATGGGGATGGAGAGCCGCTGGCTCATGTCGAGCAGCCCCTGGTTGACGATGTCCTGTGCGGGAATGCCGTTGCTCTGCACCTCGAGAAAGAAATTGCCCTCCCCGAAGGTGTCCAGATAATACCGGGCGGCCTGGTCCGCTGCATCGGGGTTCCCCTGCTTGATCAGCATGGGGATCTCCCCGTGGAGGCACGCGGTGGCGGCGATCAGGCCCCGGCTGTGCTCACGGAGCACCTCCCGGTCGATTCGGGGCTTGTAGTAGAACCCCTCCAGCTGGGCGATGGATGCCAGCTGGCAGAGGTTCTGATAGCCCTCCTGGTTTTCCGCCAGCAGGAGCAGGTGGCGCATCCCCTTGCTGTCCTGGGGGGTTTTGTCGGACAGGCGCCTGGGGGCGAGGTAGAACTCGCAGCCGATGATGGGCTTGATGCCGGCCTTGAGGGCCTTTTCGTAAAACTCCACCGCGCCGAACATGGTGCCGTGGTCGGTGACGGCCACCGTATCCATGCCGTAGTCCTTGGCCCGCTGCATCAGCGCATCAATGCGGATGGCGCCGTCCAGGAGGCTGTACTGGGTGTGGAGGTGAAGGTGGACGAACGAGTTCTTTTCTGCTGTCATGGCTCTGCCTGTCTGTTAGGGGTCATTGCCGCATCAGTCGAGACGGTAGTTGGGCGCTTCCTTGGTGATGATGACGTTATGGACATGGCTTTCGCGCATTCCGGCGGCGCTGACCTTCATGAAGCGGGCGTTCTCGCGGAGCGACTCGATGCTGTCGCATCCCAGGTAGCCCATGCCCGCCTTCAGGCCTCCGACGAGCTGAAAGACGATCTCGGAGAGGGTGCCGGAGTAGGGGACGCGGCCGACGATGCCCTCGGGGACCAGCTTGTCCTCTTCCGCATCCTCCCCCTGATAGTAGCGGTCCTTGCTGCCCTGGCGCATGGCCTCTTCAGAGCCCATGCCCCGGTACGCCTTGTAGCTGCGGCCCTGGAAAAAGACCATCTCTCCAGGGCTCTCCTTGGCCCCCGCCAGAAGGCCGCCGGCCATGATGACATGGGCGCCCGCGCCGATGGCCTTGGTGATGTCGCCCGAAAAGCGGATACCGCCGTCGGCGATGAGGGGAACACCGGATTTGTCGGAAACCTCCCGGCATTTCATGATGGCGGTGATCTGGGGAACGCCCACGCCCGCGACGATGCGGGTGGTGCAGATGGAGCCCGGACCGATGCCGACCTTGACACCGTCCACACCCGCGTCGATGAGGTCCTGCGCGGCTTCGCCGGTGCCGACATTGCCAGCGATCAGCTGGATCTCCGGGAAGGTGCTCTTGAGGGTCCTGACGGCCTCGATGACATTTTTGCTGTGGCCATGGGAGGTGTCGATCAGAAGCACATCGGCGTCTGCGGCCAGCAGCGCCTGTGCCCGTTCGAGCATCTCCTCGCCGACCCCGACGGCAGCCCCGACCCGAAGCCGCCCCATGCTGTCCTTGCAGGCATTCGGGTATTTTTTGATCTTTTCGATGTCCTTGATGGTGATCATGCCCTTGAGACGGCCGTTCCGATCGACCACGAGCAGCTTTTCAATCCGGTGCTCGTGAAGGGTTTTCTTGCATTCTTCAAGAGAGATGCCCTCAGACACGGTGACGAGGTTTTTGCTGGTCATCACCTCGGAGACCTTTTTGTTGAGTTCGGTTTCAAACCGCAGGTCACGATTGGTGAGAATCCCCACCAGCTGGTCGTCCCGGGTGACCGGGAGCCCCGAGATGCGGTAGCGTTCCATGATCTTCAGGACTTCGGCGATGTGCTGGTCCGGATGGATGGTCACCGGGTCGATGATCATGCCGCTTTCGGACTTCTTGACCTTGTCCACTTCCCGGGCCTGGCTCTCGATGTCCAGGTTTCGGTGGACAAATCCCAGGCCACCCGCGCGGGCCATGCTGATGGCCATGCGGGCCTCGGTCACGGTGTCCATGGCGGCGCTCACAATAGGGATGTTCAGGGCGAGGCTTCGGGTCAGCCGGGTCGTGGTGCCGGTGCTTTTGGGCAGTACGTCCGAATACCGCGGAATCAGAAGTACGTCGTCAAAGGAATAGGCTTCCTCAGGAAACGGGTGGGTCATAGCGGGCCTCCAAATCGGGAAAAATATAAGATTGATACGTTGGCTCAGGGGAAAAATTAAACGCAAAAAATAACAGAGGCTCGGTGCTTTCGCAATCATTAATTTTTGACAGCTTGACAGAATCGGCGTGACGGCATTAATATTGAACACTTATGCCCATTTCGATTCCGACGGATAACATTATAATGGATTGGATGCTGTCATGCTGATTGAAGTGAACCCTGAAAACCCCCAGGCGCGGCTGATCAACAAGGTTGTGGAAATCCTCCGCAAAGGGGGGGTGATTGCATACCCGACCGACACCTACTACGGCATCGGGTGCGACATCATGAACAAAAAGGCCATTCAAAAAATATATCTGCTGAAGCAGCGGGACAAGAAGCAGCCGTTCAGCTTTGTCTGCTCAAATCTGAAAAACATCAGCAACTACGCCAAGGTTTCCAACTACGCCTACAAAACCATGCGTCGTCTCCTTCCGGGGCCCTACACTTTTATCCTCGAAGGGTCCAAGCTTGTCCCGAAGATCATGCTGACCAATCGGAAAATGGCGGGCATCCGGGTGCCGAACCATCCCATACCCCTCTCCCTTGTGGAGGGGCTGGGAAACCCTATCATCTCCACGAGTGCATCGACGCCCGAAGGAGAGATCTTTTACGATGCCTCTCTGATCCATGACTTTTTCGGTTCGAGAATCGATGCGGTGATTGACGGCGGGCCGGTTCCCGGGGGACCGTCGAGCGTCATATCCCTGCAGCACGACGCGCCCGAGGTGATCCGCGAGGGTCTGGGCGATGTCAGTATCTTCGAGTAAGCGATCCGGGGCCCTCCTTTCGGAGATATTATCCCCAGCCCAAAACAGAACGGGCAGCCTTTCGGCTGCCCGTTGTCATTCCGGATTCCGCGCTCCGCGGTTTAATTGTTGTCGCGGTCTTCGTTCATTTTTTCCTGGAGGTTTTCCCGCAGGATTTCGCCGAAGGTTGACGTTGCCGGCCCCATCTTGTTGATGTAGTCACTCAGGATGGCCTGGTCGTCCTCCATGTCGAGGCGCTTGATGGAAAGTCCGATCCGGCGTTCGTCGCTGTTGATGTTCATCACCTTGGCGGTGATCATATCCCCGACGCTGAATTTGTCGCCCGGGTTCTTGATCTTCTCCTTGCTGATCTCCGAGACATGAACCAGGCCTTCGATGCCTTCCTCCAGCTCGACAAATATGCCGAAGTCGGTAATGTTCGTGACGGTGCCGGTAATCTCCTTGCCGACATCGTAGCGCTCGCTCACGGTCTCCCAGGGATCGGTCTGCATCTGTTTGATGCCCAGGGAAAAGCGTTCATTATCCTTTTCGATGTCGAGGACCACCGCCTGCACCACATCACCCTTTTTGTAGATTTCGGAGGGATGCTTGATGCGCTTGGTCCAGGAGATGTCGGAGATATGCACCAGGCCGTCGATGCCTTCATCAATGCCGATGAAGAGGCCGAAGTCGGTGATGTTCTTGATCTTGCCCTCGATGGTGGTGCCAACAGGATACTTTTCACTGATCACGTCCCAGGGATTGGGGACGACCTGCTTCATGCCGAGGGAGATGCGGCGGCTGTCGGGCTTGATGTCCAGCACGACGGCGTCGACCTCCTCGCCCACGGAGACCACCTTGGACGGATGGCGGACCTTTCGGGTCCAGGACATCTCGGAGACATGAATCAGCCCCTCGATGCCTTCCTCGAGCTCCACGAAGGCGCCGTAATCCGTCAGGCTCACCACCTTGCCGGTGATCCGCGAGTTGACGGGGTATTTCTGGGCCGCTGTGGACCACGGATCCGGCGTCAGCTGCTTCATGCCCAGAGAGACCCGCTCCTTCTCGAGGTCGAGGTTCAGGATCTTCACGGTGATCTCGTCGCCGACGGAAAAGAGCTCGGACGGATGCTTGACCCGGCCCCAGGAGATGTCGGTGATGTGCAGGAGCCCGTCAACGCCGCCAAGGTCGACGAAAACACCGTATTCCGTAATGTTCTTGACCACGCCGGGCATGATCTTGCCCTCTTCGATGGCGGCCAGTGTCGCGGCGCGGGCGGCCTCGCGCTCTTCTTCCAGGATGACGCGCCTGGAGAGGACGATGTTGCTCCGTTTGCGATTATATTTCAGGATACGGAAGGAGAAGGACTTTCCGACCATCTCATCCAGGTTGCGGATGGGCCGGAGATCGGCCTGAGACCCCGGCAGAAAAGCCTGGACCCCGATGTCGACGGAAAAGCCGCCTTTCACCCGGTTGGTGATGACGCCCTCTACGGTGCCGCCTTCGTCGAAGGCCTTCTTGATTTCATCCCATACCTTGATTTTTTCGGCTTTTTCCTTGGAGAGAACGACAACCTCTTCCTCGTCGTCCCACCATTCCACCATGACCTCCACGGTGTCATCGACCGCTGCGGCGATCTCACCGTTTTCATCCCGGAATTCGTGGATGGAAATCTGCCCCTCAGATTTGTACCCGATGTCGACGAGCACATAATCTTTATCAACGGAAATGATCCGCCCTGTGACGACCTCGCCCTCAGCGAACTGTTTGAAGCTCTCTTCGTAGAGGCTCATCAGCTGCTCCATGCTGGGCTCCTCGCCCTCCGGAAGGTCGTTCAGGTCTGTCAGTTCCCCGGATGCCTCCATGGCGGTGTCATCCATGCTGGTGTCATCCATGCCGGTGTCATCCGTATCGGTTTCCGTTGTTTCGACCGTCTCGTTTTCGGTCGGTTCGTTAACTTCGTTTTTGACTTCGTTTTCCATGTAAAAGAATACCCCCTTGGCCTTTTTTTATTTTATGCCACCCATGAAAAGAGGCATAAACCAGTAAACAATATATACTTATCTTTTAAATTACAATAATTATTTTTGAAAAAATCACGCCGTGTGGGGAGGAGTGGCGGCAGAATGGAGAATAACTGTTTAATTTATTATAAAAAATACCCGAAAGGCTCAAGGAAATTTTTGGCGGATAACGGATATCATGAGGCGGACGACCGCTGCTGCCGTGAGGTCGGTGGAATCGATCGTGACGGCGTCCTCGGCGGGCCTGAGCGGCGCGATCCGTCGGCTGCTGTCGTTCCGGTCGCGGATCTTCATCTGCTCTTCTACGGCGTCAAGGTCCTGGGCGGGGGTTTTGCTCCGCAGCTCCCGGTATCGGCGGGTGGCGCGGATCTTCAGGTCGGCGTCCAGATAGAACTTGACGTCCGCATCCGGGAAAACGACGGTACCCATGTCCCGTCCTTCGAACACGACGCCCTTCTCTTTTCCCAGCCGCCGCTGAAGGCCCATGAGGGACTTGCGTACCGCCGGCTGGGCGGAGATTCGGGACGCCGCCATGGTGATGTCGGGGCTTCGGATCTCGTCCGTAATGTCCATGCCGTTCAGAACGAGGCGGGGGCCCGACGCCGTCTTGGTAAAGGCGAGGGCGACGGTGCCGGCCAGCGCCGCCACCCCCGGTTCATCGTCCGGCGGAACACCGGCATCCCGTGCGGCGACCGCAATGCCGCGGTAGAGGGCGCCGGTGTCGACATAGGTGTAGGAAAGCTGCCGCGCAAGCTCTCGGCTGACGGTGGTCTTCCCTGCGCCGGCGGGCCCGTCGATGGTAATCAGCAACGGTTTCACGGCGTCACCTCCCATGGGCAGGCGGGAGATTGCCCGGGGCAATCCCCACGCGTACCGTCATGCTGACGCGGCTGCTTTGCCGCGGTCCATGGCTTCCATGTTGAGCGGTATGAATTTCTGCTTTCCGGCGAACTCCGCCTTTACGCATTCCCGCAGGCGATCAAAGTCGACGACCTTGCTGCGGCTCACAAACGCGGAGAGGGCGACGATATTGGCGGCTTTGACGCTGCCGATCTCCTTGGCGATGTCCGTTGCGGGCACCAGCAGTTCATCGACGTCCGGCCGGTTGGCGCGGACCGATATCAGGGAGGTGTTGACCAGGACCACGCCCCCCGGCTTGACCACCGGCGCGAACTTCTCCAGCGACGGTCGGTTCATGGCCACCAGGTGCATGGGGTTCTTGATGATCGGCGACCCGATGGGGCGATCACTGATCACGACGGTGCAGTAGGCGGTGCCGCCCCGCATTTCCGGTCCATAGGATGGAATCCAGACCACCTGGTAGCCTTCCTCCATCGCGGCGTGGGCAAGTATTTTGCCGCTCATCAGGATCCCCTGGCCCCCGAAGCCGGCAAACATCACTTCACTTTGCATGAGCATCTCCTGGTTTCAGCATTTTTTCGCGTCGTTGGCTTCTGGTTCTTCCGCAGCCTCGGGTGTCTTGTAATCGCCCAGCTTGTAGTAGGGAAGGAGAACGTCCTCGGCCCACTTCAGGGACTCCACCGGCGTCATCCCCCAGTTGGTGGGGCAGGTGCTGACGACTTCGACCAGGCTGAAGCAGCGGCCTTCCTTCTGGTAGGTGAATGCCTGCCGGATCGCCTTTTTTGCCCGGTTGATATATTTGGGCTTGATGACCGCCTGCCGGGTGATGTAGGCGGGCGTCTGGAGCGATGCCAAGAGGTCCGCCATCTTGATGGGCATGCCGGTCTGGTCGGTGTTCCGCCCCATGGGGCTCGTGGTCGTCCGCTGGCCCGGCATGGTCGTCGGCGCCATCTGCCCGCCGGTCATGCCGTAGACCGCGTTGTTGACGAAAATCGACGTGAACTTTTCCCCCCGGTTGGCGGCGTGGATGATCTCTCCCATCCCGATGCTGGCCAGGTCGCCGTCCCCCTGGTAGGTGAAGACCGCCAGATCGGGCCGCACCCGCTTGATGCCCGTGGCCATGGCCGGGGCCCGCCCGTGGGCCGCCTCCTGGAAATCGCAGGCGAAGTAGTTGTAGGCCAGAACAGCGCAGCCTACCGGCGCGATACCGACCGTCCGCTTCCGGATATCCAGTTCATCGATGACCTCGGCCACCAGCCGGTGGATGATGCCGTGGGTGCATCCGGGGCAGTAATGGGTATGGTTGTCCGTGAGCGCTTCGGGTTTTTGAAAGGTCTTTCCCATTAGAGTTGCTCCTTTACGACTTCCATGATTTCTTCGGGCGTCGGCACCTCCCCGCCGCATTTTCCGTACCACGTCACCGGCCGTTTCCCCATAACGCAGCGTTCGACGTCTTCGACCATCTGGCCCATGCTCATCTCCACCGATAAGAAAGCCTTAACACGGGGCCTGGCCGCCCAATCAGTGAACACATCGTAGGGGAATGGCCAGAGCGTGATGGGCCGGATCAGGCCGACCCTGACGCCCTCTGATGCCGCCCGCTCGATCACGTTTTTCACCACCCGGGCCATGGTGCCGTAGGCGGCGACGATGATCTCGGCGTCCTCGCAGCGGTAGGCCTCACAGCGCACCTCATTTGCCTTGATGGTCTCGTATTTCTCGTATATGTGGAGGACACGGTCTTCCAGTTCCTTGGGATCGATGAACAGTGAATTGATGATATTGGGCGCCCTATCGGCTGTCTTCCCCGTGGTGGCCCAGTCCTTGGGGGGCAGTGTGCGGTCCCCGCAGCCGCCGAAGGATACGGGCTCCATCATCTGTCCCAGCATCCCATCGCCCAGTACCATGACGGGATTGCGGTACAGGTCGGCGAGATCAAACCCCTCCATCACCAGGTCGGCCAGCTCCTGTATGGTCGAGGGAGCCAGTACGATGGGGTGGTAGTCCCCGTGGCCGCCTCCCTTGGTGGCCTGGAAGTAATCAGCCTGCCCGGGCTGGA
>CAJXSB010000090.1 GCA_913060435.1 uncultured Desulfococcus sp. | reverse complement strand
CGTATACGAGAGCTCGATCTCGTTGCTGCGCACTTCGATTTTGCGGCGGCCGGGATCGATGGTGAGGTCATGCATGCGGATGACGGCGTCCTCGCCGATGGGCTCCGCCGACTGACGGCGAAGCACCGCCTTCACCCGGGCGTTCAGGATGCGGGGGCTGAAGGGCTTGGTGATGTAGTCGTCGGCGCCGATTTCAAGGCCGAGCACGACATCGGACTCTTCCCCCTTGGCTGTCAGCATGATGATGGGCACCCGTCGGGTCCGGTCCTGGCTCTTGAGAATCTTGGCCACTTCCGTGCCGTTGATGCCCGGGAGCATCAGATCGAGAATGATCAGATCGGGCTTATTGTCTCCGGCGATTTTGAGAGCCTGTTCGCCGGTTTCGGCGCAGATCACCTCGAACCCTTCGCCGGCCAGATTGTAGCGGACCAGCTCAAGGATGTCCTCCTCGTCATCCACCACGAGAATTCGTTCTTTTTGGGTCATGTCTCCTGTTCTCCACGTCGGCCGAGGGCGATGCGACCCGGCCGTGTTCGAGGAAGCAGTTATCAACTCCATTTTCGAGTTTTATCATCCGGTGAACACCTCATATCCATGGGGTGAACGAATCTCGAAAATGGAGCCATCAACTAAAAGATTGCGAATTTGTTTATATTAACATATCATGGAAGTTTACGGAACATTGTTAAATTTTTGTTAAAATCAGGAGATGGCATGGACTGGCAAGGCGTCTGCGAAAACTATCCGGTCAACCGGGAAATGATATGGCTCAACAACTGCGGCATCACCCCCGCGGGCACGCATGTTCTGGATGCGGTCCGCCGTTACATGAACGACTATGCGCGCTTCGGGGTCCAGGCGCCCAGCGCGGATTACGGGCGGATCCGGCAGCGGATCAAGGAGATTCTCTCCGAGCTCCTGGGGTGCACCCCGGGCGAGCTCTGCCTGATCCACAATACCGCCGAGGGAATGAACGTCATCTCCCGCGGCATCCAGCTCGATCCGGGGAGCGAAATGATTCTGCTGGAAAATGAATACCCGAGCAATGTCTACCCATGGCGCCACTGGGAGAAAAAAGGAATAAAGATCAAAACAGTGCCCCAGTGCACCACCCCCGATGAATTCTATGGGGCGCTTTCAAGCATGGTGACGGAACGGACGCGGCTGATTTCGCTTTCGGCGGTTCACTGGTGCACGGGGATGCCGCTGCCCCTCGAACGAATCGGCAGCCTCTGCCGCGAGCGCGATATCCGTTTCGTGGTGGACGGAGCCCAGGGCGTCGGCATGCAGCCGATCGACGTCGGACGCCAGCACATCGACTTCATGGCCCTTTCGGCATGGAAGTGGCTGATGGGGCCTCTGGGCCTCGGTGTCCTATACATCGCCGAGAAGCGGTTGAAGGAGCTCGATCCGGTGTTTGTCGGCACCGAGTCGGTGGTGATGGACGAGGTCTACCTCCCCTACAAAACCGATCTCAAGCCGACAGCGGACCGGTTCGCATTCTCCACCCCCAGCACGGGAGATGCGGTCTATTTTCTCGCCGCGCTGGAATTCCTGCACGAACTGGGGTTCGAGCGGGTTCGGGAGCGGATTTTTGCGCTGGCCGAAACCCTGAAACAACGGCTTCGGAGCATCGGCTTCCGGATCCTCTCGGACCGTTTCCCGGAGCACCCCACCGGCATTGTGGTCTGTGAAAAGCCGGGGGTAGACGCCCAGGCGATGGTTCAGGGGCTCCAGGAGCACAAGGTGGTGGCCGCCGAGCGGCTGGGGCGCGTCCGGCTCTCCCCCCATATCTACCTCTCGGATCACCAGCTGGATGCGGCGGCCCGGTCCCTCTCCCAAGCCTGCATGGTGCAGATGTACGCTCAATCCGTTAGACGATAGAAAGGCAGACGCCATGGCATATGACAATGACGCACGGAAAACGGATGCTCCGCCGAAGAAGGGATGGCTTCGACGGCTGCTGGAATGGATCTCCCAAGGCAACCGGCGCGCTGCAGAAAGCGGCCGGCAGTGTCCGACATGACGGATCCGGCGACCATAGGGGCCGCGGTCTGTGGCCCTTGAGATCGATGCCGGACGCTGCCGCCGGATCCGGACCTTTTTCCTGAAGGTCCTGCTCAAGTCCCTCTGGTGGGATGTGATGGTACGGCGCCCCATTCTGAAGCGGTTTCGCCCCGACCCCACCGCGCGATGGCAGGAGACCGCCCGGCAGTTTCGCTCCCTGGCCGTGGAGATGGGGGGCGTGATGATCAAGCTGGGGCAGTTTTTGAGCATTCGCGTCGACATTTTGCCCCTGGAGATCACCAGTGTGCTGGCGGACCTCCAGGATGAGGTGCCGCCGGCGCCCTTTGACGAAATCGCCGGCCGGATCGAGGCCGATTTCGGACGCCCCGTGGCCGAGGTCTTCGCCTGGATTTCACCCGATCCTTCCGGTGCGGCATCCCTGGCGCAGGTGCACCCGGTGCGCCTCAAAACAGGGGAGCGGGCCGTGGCCAAGGTGCTGCGGCCCGGCATCGAAACGCTGGTGGAGACCGATCTTGCAGCCATCCGGAGCGCACTGGCGTGGCTGAAGTGGTATGCTCCGGTGCGGCGGCGGGTGGACCTTGACTGGCTTTACGACGAATTCAGCACCGTGACCCGGCAGGAGCTCGATTTTACGGCGGAGGGGAAAAACGCGGAGCGCCTGGCGATGGAATTTCGGGACGACCGCGGCGTCTATACGCCGAAGATCTACTGGTCCTGCAGCGGTCCCAAGGTGCTGACCCTTGAGGATGTCGGCTTCCTGAAAATCAGCGACGCCGACAAGCTGGCCCAGGCGGGCATTCCGCCGGCCCGGGTGGCCGACCGCCTCTACAACCTCTACATGCGGCAGGTGTTTGAAACCCATTTCGTTCATGTCGACCCCCATCCCGGCAACCTTTTTGTCCGCCCCCTTCCCACCCGGGAGGAGATGGCGGAAGGCCGCCGGGCCTTCGATCCCGGGGAGACGGTGCCCCGGGCGGAAGACCGTCCGTTTCAGATCGTCTTTGTCGACTTCGGCATGATGGCTGAGATTCCGGAGCGGCTCCAATCCGCCCTTCGGGATTATGCGATCGGCCTCGGCACCCGGAACGCCCGCCAGATCGTCTCCGCCTACCGCAAGGCCGGCACCCTTCTTCCCGATGCCGACCTCAAACGCCTGGAGGAGGTCCATGAAGCCCTGCTGGATCGCTTCTGGGGCGTTCGGGCCGGAAGCCTGCAGGAGGCCGCCCTCCGGGAGGCGCGATACTTTATCCGGGAGTACGGGGACGTGATTCGGGCCGCCCCGTTTCAGTTTCAGGCCGACATGCTTTTCGTGGTTCGCGCCATCGGCATCCTCTCGGGCATGGCGGCCCATCTCGACCCGGCCTTTGACGTCTGGTCCAAGACCATCCCCTATGCCCGGAAGTACGCCGCCTCGGCGCTCCAGTCGGATGCGCCCTCCCTGACGGACGCCCTGATTGCTTTCGGCCGCGCCTTTGGCCGTCTGCCGGCCGAGGCCGAGGACCTGATCCGGCAGCTCCGCCGGGGGGATGCCACCGTTCGGACGGCGCCTACGACGGAGGCCCGGCGCCTCTCCCTCGGGGTCCGCCGTGCCGTCGATCGGCTTGGCGGGCGCGTTCTCGCAGCGGGCCTCCTCGTCTCCGGGTCGATTCTGTTCGGAAGTGAGGGCGGGGTCCGGATCGGAAAAATTTTCATGATCACAGGGGTTTTTGTCGCTCTGTTGACCCTTCGCAGGCGGTAAGATTCTCTTGAAAATAGCGGATGCCTTTGATAGGGTATCCCGGCAAAGTGACATCCCTGACCGCCGCCGGCCCTGACCGCCGCCGGCGTCAAATCGCCATATGGATACAGGAGGGAATAATGCAGAAGTGGGTGCGGTGGCTTATCCTCGGGATTGCCGCGATCATCGTTCTGGCGGTGATCTATGTCATATTTAGTTTTGTATTTCTCAATTTCTTTGTCAACCTCTGGTGGTTCGACTCCCAGAGCCTCAAGGGCTATTATTTGATGCGGTTGTTTTACCGCTACCTCATCTTCACCGTCATCACCCTTCTTTTTTTCTTCATTTTCTTTTTCAATTTCTGGATCGCATCGCGCTTTCTGGGGCTCTCCCCCGACTCCTGCGTCATGCCGGAGACGGAAGAGAATGAAAAGAAGACCCGGCGCTGGATGAAGATGATCCAGAGCGGCTCCATGAAGATCTACACCCCCATCTCGCTCTTCCTGGCCTTTCCCATTTCCATTCCGTTTTACGAACGGTGGGAGCAGGGGCTGCTCTTTTTCTTCGGCGGGTCTGCCGGGTATCGGGATGTCGACCTCGGCCTCGACGCCAGCTTTTTCCTGTTCGGCTATCCCATCTATCAGTTTCTTCAGTCGCAGCTCATGGTGGTGTTCATTTTCCTTTTCGGGTTCCTGCTGCTGCTCTATTTTATTGAAAACCGGCTCCTCTGCCGGATCGAAGAGGCGATCCCCCAGGGGGCCAAAATCCACCTGGCCATCATCGCGCTCATCGTCGTCCTCCTTCAGACCTGGGGATTTCTCCTCGGCATCGTCGATCTGCAGTATATCGAGACCCACGAGCCGATCTTTTACGGTCCGGGCTTCATCGAAAGCTGGATCGACATCCCGCTCATCCTGCTGACCACCATCACCTTCCTGGGAACCTCCATTTCGGTGATTCTCTTCTTCTTCCAGAAAAAATTCCTCAAGGTCGCCCTGGTCTTCGGGGCGTTCTTCCTACTCTTCCTGGGCGTTCAGAAGACCACGGCGCTGCGCGATGCGGTCGACAAATATGTGGTTCAGCCCAACGAGGTGATCCGGGAAAAACCCTTCATCGAGAGCAGTGTCGAATCGACCCTGAAGGCCTACAACCTCGACAACGTCAGGACCGACAACCTTCCGGTGGGCCAGGTGCTCAGCCTCGAGGCGGATTCGACGCTCGAAAAAGCGCTCTCCAACACGCCGGTCTGGGACCGGGAGCTGCTCGATGAGGTCTATCGTCAGCTCCAGGGTTTCCGGACCTACTACGCCTTCCCCGATGTGGACGAGGACCGGTACACCGTGGCGGGCGTCTACCAGCAGGTCAATATCGGCGCCCGGGAGATCAGCCTCGAAGACCTGCCCGATGCGGCCCAGAACTGGATCAACCGCCACCTGCAGTACACCCACGGCTACGGCGTGGTGATGACACCGGCGGCCCAGGGCGGGGAGGAGCCCATGACGTGGTTCGTCCGGGACATCCCCATGGTGTCGGAATACGGTATTACCGTCCGAGAGCCGAGGATCTACTACGGCGAACAGCACCACGATTACGCCATCGCCCCCAACGGCATCGGCGAGATCGACCATCCCCAAGGGGGGAAGGATGTAATGGTCAACTACTCGGGAACCGGCGGGATTCCCATCACCAATCTCCTCCGGAAAATCCTCTTCTCCGTCTATTTCAACGACCGGAACCTCTTTTTCACCACCAAGACCACTTCCAAGAGCCGCGTCCTTTTCCGGCGGAACATCGTCGAGGCGGTCGAGCTGATCACGCCCTACTTTCTCCTGGACAAGGATCCCTATATCGTGGCCACCGACCAGGGGATGTTCTGGATTATGGACGCCTACACCACCTCCGCCTATTTCCCCAACTCCCATACCTACCGGACCAACGACCCGGCGGCACCCTTCTACAACCAGGAGTTCAATTACATCCGGAACTCCGTGAAGATCGTCGTGGATGCTTACAACGGCACCATCCAATACTATCTGGCCGATCCGGAAGACCCCATCGTCAACGCCTACCGCCGGATCTACCCGGGCCTGTTAAAGCCGCTTTCGGAGATGCCCGGGCAGATCCGGCGTCACATCCGCTATCCCAAGGATCTCTTCACGGCGCAGATGGCGATCTATGCAAAATACCATCAGCAGAATCCGGAGCAGTTCTACCAGGATGAGGATACATGGGAATTCGCGAAGACGAGCGTCGGGGCGGTCACCCCCTACTACCTGACCCTCAGCTTCAAGGATCAGCAGAGTCAGGGCTTCATGCTGGTCAGCCCCATGAGCCCCATCGGCCGGGACAACCTCCGGTCGCTGGTGACGGTGGGCTGCGATGAGAATGACTACGGCGACATCGTGGTCTACAGCTTCCCCAGGGGGCAGCAGGTCTATGGGCCTTCCCAGATCGAAGCGCTCATCAACCAGAACAGCGTTATCGCCCAGCAGCTCACCCTCTGGGACCAGGCCGGATCCGAGGTCCGCTTCGGGCGGATGGTGCTGCTGCCCCTCGGCGATGTCATCCTGTACATCCAGCCGGTCTACATGACGGCGGCCAAGGGCTTGAAGATTCCGGAGCTCCAGCGGATCATCGTCAGCCAGGGGGAGCTGGTGGCCATGGAGCGCACCATCGAAGAGAGCATCGCAGCCCTCCAGAAGATGCTCGAGATCCGGACGCGGAGAATCCAGCGCCGTTTTCCGGCTTCCGGAAATGGTGTTCCCGAAGCCCCGGCATCACCGGCCCCCGAAGCCATGCCCCAGGGCGGCGAAGGCAGTGCCAATACCCAGGTGCAGTAGGCGACGCCCGCGTTCCCGCGGCATTATCCTGCCGGGGCATCAGCGCCCCGGAGCCCCTCTTCCCTGGCCGGCAGACCTTTTCGCCGCCGTCCCTGCGGCGCATTGAATCCGCGGCGGCCGGGCCGTTTCATCCGTCCGGCGGCGCCGATCCGGCGCCGCCGGTGATCGCTTCGACGCCGCGAACGTAGGCCTGGATGTCGCATTTCCGTTCGAGCCCGGTGGCGGCCATGTACCGGACCTTGCCGAAGATGGGCCGCTCCTTCCACGCCCGGTCGTGCAGACCGAAAATCCAGGCGACCCCGGCATAGGAGTTGGGGTCGCGTCCGTCGATGAAATAGCGATTGTTGAGCGTGAGCAGGCGATCGAAGGCTTTCTCGGGCGTCCGGCTCCACTCGAGCACCTTCTTGCCCCAGTACATCCGCATATAGTTGTGCATGAACCCGGTGAAGACCATCTCCTTCATTGCAGCGTTCCAGTAGGGGTCATGGGTCTGGGCCTTCTCCAGCGCGTCGAGGCTGTATAGATCCGGGCGTTCATCCCCCCGGTGCTCCTGCAGTGTCTTCCGCGCCCAGGACGGCAGGGCCGAATACCGGTCGTAGTCCGACGTATAGTGGACATAGTTGATGGCCAGTTCCCGGCGCACCACGAGCTCCTCCAGATAGGCGGCTGCGCCTTCGGGACAGTCCTTTTGGCGGCGCTGGACCTTCAATGCGAGCCAGATCGGAGAGATCTGGCCGAAATGCAGGTACGGGCTCATGCCGGAAACGTCATTTTGCTGGGGTTGGTTGGAATGGCGGTCGTACACGGCGAGGCTCTTTTCCAGAAACGCCTCGAAGCGCTGCTTCGCGTGGGAGGTGCCGCCGGTGAATATGGGGCTGGGCGGCACCGCATCGTCGTCGATCTCCAGTGCCGCCAGAACCGCATCGACCTCCTGGATCTCGATGCCCTCGAGGTCCATGTCCATGGACGAGGATTTCACCGAAACCGTTGTCCATGGAATCAGGAAATATTCCAGCAGGGCGTTGATCTTGAGGCGAAGGATCCGGGCGTTGTAGGCTGCCTTGGGATATACGGTCTCCACCGGCAGGATGGCGTCTGCTTCGATCTGGATCACCGGGCATTGGGCGGCCCGGGCGACCTCCTGCCGCCATTGCCGCTGGTGCCGAAGGTATCCCCGGTCGCAGATGATGGCGGCCGCATGTTTGCCTGCGGCGAGCGCTGCTTCGGGGGGATGACCCTGGCGGACGATCATCCGGATGCCGCGGGCGGCCAGCTCGGCCTGGGTTTCACGCAGCCCCTCCAGCATGAAGGTGTAATGCCGGCGGTTGGCTTCGGGATAGTCGGCGGTCAGGCCGAAAACCACCACCAGGGGGAGGCTGCGCCGGTTGGCCTCCATGGCGGCGAATGCCAGGGCCGGGTTGTATTCTGCTCGCTGGGACTGCTGCATCCAGTAGAGCACATAGTCCCCACGGGGTGCTTGCTTCCGGTTCAGGGGGCGGATCATCTCTCGGGGGATTTCCATGGCCGATCTCCTTTCTGGGGAAGTGCAATTCCGCCGGCTGCGGTCCGCGGGGATGAGGCAACCCGGCGTACGGCGCTCTGAATTTCCTTGATTTACATTGTCAAAAGGGTATAATTTCACAATTCGGTCGGGTAAGCAGATGGCGCGGGGTCCGGGCACCCGCCCCAACGCCGACGCCGACCCAACACCAGACGGGGCGGGAGGATTGATGATATCAGAGAAGCCGGTTCTTGTCATCGGCGCAACGGGGTATGTGGGGGGGCGCCTGGTGCCGCTGCTCCTGGAGTCCGGATACCGCGTCCGGGCCATGGGGCGCTCGCTGCCGAAGCTGGCCTCCCGATCGTGGGCCGAGCATCCCCTCTTCGAAATGGTCGAGGGCGATGTCCTCGATGCCGCCTCCATGCAAGCCGCCGCCCAGGGGTGCCGGGCCGTCTTCTACCTCGTCCATTCGATGGTCGCAGCGGGCAGGGATTTTGCCGCGGCCGACCGGACCGGGGCCTGCAATATGGTTTCCGCGGCTGCGGCCGCGGGGATGGACCGCATCATCTATCTCGGCGGCCTCGCCGAAGCCAAGCACCATCGGCTGAGCGAACATCTCCAGTCTCGGAAGGAGGTGGCGGAGATCCTGAACGCCGGCAGCGTCCCCGTGACGGACCTCCGGGCTGGCGCCATTCTCGGGGCCGGGAGCGCTTCGTTTGAAATCCTCCGATACACGGTGGAGCGTCTGCCGGTGATGCTCGCCCCCAGGTGGGTCGAAACCCTGAATCAGCCCATCTCCATCCGAAACGTGCTCGTCTACCTCAAGGGGTGTCTTGAAACCGATGCGGTCCTGGGGCAGACATTCGACATTGGCGGACCGGATGTCCTTTCCTACCGCCGGCTGGCCGAAATTTATGCCGAAGAGGCCGGCCTGCCGCGGCGCCGCATCATTCCGGTGCCCTTCGTCTCCCCCCGTTTCAGCGCGTTTTTGATCCATCAGCTCACGCCGGTGCCGGCGGACCTCGCAAAACCCCTCATCGAAGGCCTGCGCAATGAATCGGTCTGCGGGGATGCAAGGATCCAGGACATCATTTCGCAGCCGATTATCAGCTGCCGCGAGGCCATCCGGACCGCCATCGAGAGCGTCCGTGCCGACCGGATCGCATCCTGCTGGTCCGATGCGGGCTGCCTGATGCCCCCGGAGTGGACCTATTGCGGCGATGCCGACTACACGGGCGGCACGATTCTGGAGTGCGGATACCGCATGGGGGTCAAGGCCGGCGCGGATGAGGTCTGGGCGGCGGTCGAGGGCATCGGGGGTGATGCGGGATGGCATTTCGGCGACCGCCTGTGGCAGCTGCGGGGGGCCGTTGACGGATGGATCGGCGGCATTGGGATGCGCCGGGGCCGCCGGCATCCGACACGGCTGCGGGTGGGCGACGCCCTTGACTTCTGGCGCATACTGGAGATCGACCGCGGCCGGCGCCTGCTGCTTGCCGCGGAGATGAAACTTCCGGGGGAGGCGCTTTTCGAGATCCGGGTTGAACCGCAGGAGGGGGAAACCGCCATTACGTTCCTCTCCCGTTTTGTGCCCAAAGGCCTGGGCGGCCTGCTCTACTGGTATGCCCTCTACCCCGGCCACCAATGGGTATTCAAGGGGATGCTCGAAGGGCTGGCGCGGGCTGTTGGAACACCGGTCAGCTCGGCCCCCAGACGCTATACACCCAAAATTCCCGACACCTGCCCGCCGCCGTGGGGCATGGGAAACTGATCACCGGAAAGGAGAAGCCATGACCGGGACCATCAAATTGGGCGTCAGCCGATGCCTGTTGGGAGACAAAGTCCGATATGACGGCGGACACAAGCTTGACCGTTTCATCGTAAACACCCTGGGCCAGTACGTGACCTTTGTTCCCGTCTGCCCGGAGGTGGAATGCGGGCTGGGAACCCCAAGAGAGGCGATGCGGCTGGTGGGATCCCCGGAAAGCCCTCGGCTCGTCACCCGGAAAAGCGGCGTCGATCACACCGAACGGATGCGCGAATGGGCGGCGGCCCGGGTTAGCGAGCTGGAGGAGGAGGACCTTTGCGGATTCATCTTCAAGAGCGGCTCCCCGAGCAGCGGCATGGAGCGGGTCAAGGTCTACACCGACAAGGGGATGCCCCATAAGAAGGGCGTCGGCCTCTTTGCCGCAGCATTTATGGCCCACTTCCCTCTCCTGCCCGTGGAGGACGACGGCCGGCTCAACGACCCCAAGCTGCGGGAGCACTTCATCGAGCTCATTTTCGTTTTCCGGCGGCTCCGGGAGCTATTGGCCGGGGAGAAGAAAATGGGCCGGCTGGTCGATTTTCACACCCGCCACAAGCTGCTCATCATGGCCCACAGCCCGAACCACTACCGGATGATGGGCAAGCTGGTGGCTGACGCCTCCCTTCCGCCGGAGGAGAAATACCGCCGGTATGAGACGCTCCTGGGGGAGGCCATGAAGCTCAAGACGACGGTGAAAAAGAACATCAACGTCCTCCAGCACATCCTGGGCTATTTCAAGAAGAACCTCTCCGCAGACGAAAAGCAGGAGATCCTGGAGTACCTTGGCCACTACCGCGACGGCCATGTGCCCCTGATCGTACCGATCACCCTCCTGAACCATTTCGTGCGGAAATATGACCAGCCCTATCTCAAGCAGCAGCATTATCTTCATCCGCATCCGATCGAGCTGCAGCTCAGAAATCATGTCTGAATCTCCTCATGAAGATCACCAGCCATCTGTTTCCTGAGCAGATTCGCCTCGATGTGCCCCTGGGCGACAAAGGATCGGTGCTGCGCTTTGTCGCCGAGGTGCTTCAGGATGCAGCCGACGCCGGGAATGCGGACAAGATTTTTGCGGCGCTGGCCAAGCGGGAGGCGCTGATGAGCACCGGCATCGGGGGGGGCATCGCCATCCCCCACGCGCTGACCCCCGAGGTCGACGATCTCGCCATTATCCTGATTCGCCTCCGGTCGCCCATCCCTTACGAGGCCCTTGACAACCTTCCGGTGGACATCGTCATCGGCATGGCGGTGCCGGAGCACGAGACGACGCTCCATCTGCGGGCGCTGGCCGGGATATCCGGCCTTTGTAAAAAACCGGGGATGCTGGCGCAGATTCGGCGTGCGGACGACCCCGGCGAGCTGTGGGAGCGGATACGGCGGGCGGAGGAGGGCGCGGAGGGGGGGTGAATGCGGCGCAGGCCGTCAGGAACGCCTTGAAATCCAGGCGCCGGTGACTTACCATATCCGTGTACCGCAACCCCTAACCACTCGAGGAGCGTTTCCATGACAGAAGAGCAGGCCAAGGTGGCCCCCCTCAAGAAGCTTTCGCTGCACCTGGAAGCCGGCAGGTCGCCGGACCGGATGGATCTCACGCACGGCCCTTTGCCGGTCACCTTCGTCTACGGCATCGGCAAATCCGGGCTGACGCCGTTTGAATATGAACTTGCGGAAAAAGTGGTGGGAGATGATATCGTCTTCTCGGTCGGCGCAGATCAGCTCGACGCATTTTTCGAGCATCTCCTTCCGCTGCTTCCCGGATCGACCCCGACGGATCCGGTTCATTTCCGTGTCCGCTTAGAGAATGTGTCGACGGCGTCGGGCAGAGAAGTCATTCAGGCCATGGCATCGATGACCGACGGCTGCGGCTGCGGCTGCGGCTGCGGCGGCGGCCACGAGCACGGTATTTCGAACGAAGGATGCGGCGGCGCCTGCGGAACCCTGCCCTGACCGGAGCCGGCCGGCGGGCTTCATCCGCCCGCCGGCAGCACGCAACCTCGATGCCTTCCACCGGGCCGGCCGGCACGACCCCCCATCGTTTCTGACGACCGATCCCCGGCATGTCCGCAGCAGACTCTTGCCGTGAACGGCGCCGTCCGCCGGCCCCCCGAAAACGCCAGTTTCTCGAGTGTGCCGTGAATCCAGCGGGTGCGGAACAATCTCTTGACACCCATCGCATTTCCGTTTAATTCTTCCAATTTCGACAGACACCCTACACTCAATCTGACACCAGGCGAGGATTCCATGGACTATAAGAAAACCTTGAACCTACCCTCCACAAAGTTCCCCATGAAGGCGAACCTTGCGAACAAGGAACCCGAACAGCTCAAAAAATGGGAAGCGGCGGGTCTCTACCGGAAGATCCGGGCTGCGGCCTCGGGCCGGAAGCGCTTTGTTCTGCACGACGGACCCCCATACGCCAACGGGAACATCCATATTGGAACCGCGCTGAACAAGATTCTGAAGGATATCATCGTCCGATCCCGCCAGATGAGCGGCTTTGACGCCCCCTATGTGCCCGGATGGGACTGCCATGGCCTCCCCATCGAGCACAACGTGGACAAGGAGCTGAAGAAAAAGAAGAAGAACAAGGACGAAATGAGCCAGGTCGAGGTGCGCCGGCGCTGCCGGGCATATGCCGAGAAGTATATCGACATCCAGCGGGATGAATTCAAGCGCCTCGGCGTCATGGGCGAGTGGGAGAATCCCTACCTCACCATGAACTACGAATACGAGGCCGTCATCGCCCGGGAGTGCCGCCGCTTCGCCCTGGGGGGGGGCCTTTTCC
>CAJXSB010000089.1 GCA_913060435.1 uncultured Desulfococcus sp. | reverse complement strand
GCACCACGGCCCTCATCGGCAACGCCCTCGGGGCGGGAAAAAGCGATGATGCACGCCTCTATGCCTTCCAGGGAATCGCCTTCGGCAGCCTCATGTCCGTCGCGCTGACCTTCCTGGGGATGGGTGCCGCGCCATTCCTTTTCCAGCTGCTGGGAGCCGACGAGGAGTACCTTGCCATCTGCCTGACCTACATGGGCGTCCTGTTCAAGGGAACCATCTTCTTCATGCTGGTCTACATGCTCAACGCCATCCTCAATGCCATGGGAAACACCCGGATCTATAGAAATTTTCTGATCTTCGGCTTCCTCCTGAACATTCTGCTCGATCCATGGTTCATTTTCGGCGGGTGGGGGATCCCCGCCATGGGGGTTGCCGGCATCGCCCTGGCGACCGTCCTTGTCCAGCTGATCGGGTGCCTCTACCTGGGCGTGCACGTCCGCAGGACCGGACTGCTCGACGGGGGCGCACTCCGGGAGTTTCTGCCGCGGACCGCACCCTTCCTGGAGATCGCCCGCCAGGGGCTTCCCGCCAGCCTCAATATCATGACCATCGCCATGGGCGTTTTCGTCATCACCTATTTCATCAGCAGCTTCGGCAAGGCCGCAGTGGCCGCCTACGGCGTGGGAATGCGGATCGAACAGATCGTGCTCCTGCCCGCCATCGGCCTCAATACCGCAACCCTGACGCTGGTCGCCCAGAACTACGGCGCCGGACAGTATGAGCGGGTCCGGGAGACCCTCCGGAAATGCCTCGCCTATGGTGTTTCCATGGCGGTATTGGGCGGGGCCGCCGTCTTCCTCCTGTCAGAACGCTTCATGGCCCTCTTCTCGGAGGATCCGGCGGTCATCGCCGTCGGTGCCGTCTATCTGAAGATCGAGGCTGCAGTCCTGGCGGCATACGTCATTCTGTTTGTCTGCGTCGCCGCCCTGCAGGGGGTCAAGCGCCCCATGTTCGCGGTATTCATCGGCATCTTCCGGCAGATTGCCGCACCCTTCGCCGTCTTCCACCTGCTGACCCGTGTGTTGGAAGTGGGCCTTCCCGGCATCTGGTGGGGCATCTGCGGCATCACCTGGACGGCGGCGGTCATCGCGTTTTTCTATGCCCGTCGGATGCTCGCCAGAATCCTTCCCGGATAGATCCGGATAAATTCTGTTTTTGTTTTTGGACTTAAGATGCTATAGTTTTTAAGATATACGAAACGCATGGCAACAATCGTGAGGCCGAAACGGTCCGGGAGGCCCCTCGGCCATCTGCCGAAACCCATCATTCGACGGTATCGATGCACACCCCTCAACACGACCATGAGACCATCCGGCTTCGCGCCCTTATCCTCGGGATACTGCTTGCGGTGCTCATGTGCGCCATCACTCCCTATAACAATGCCTACAAGCAGGCCACGCCGCTTGGCGGGGGCCATTTTCCCCTGGCGCCTTTTTTCCTGCTGGTCTGGCTGACGGTTCTCAGCGCGCTGGCCGGCAGGATGTTCCAGCGCGTTTTCCTCTCGGGGCGCGAGCTGCTGATCATCTGGATGCTCATGCTCCTGGTTTCGGGCATCGCGTATACCGGTCTGGTCCGAACCTTTTTCATCAACCTGACGGCCCCTTATCATTTCGCCACGGTGGGAAACGCCTGGCGGGAGGTGCTCCAGCCGATCCTGCCCCAATCCTGGTATCCCCACGACAGCGACGCCATCCGGGAGATCTACAACGGGCTGCCCGACGGCCGGCGAATGGGATGGTGGGCCCTCGTTGCGCACATCCCCTGGCACGCATGGATCGGGCCGCTGCTGGTGTGGGGCGTCTTCATCCTGCTCTCCTACGGGGTGATGATCTGCCTCGTCAACCTGTTCAGCCGACAGTGGATCTATAACGAGCGGATGAACTTCCCCCTCCTGCGGGTGCCGCAGCTCATGGAGGAGGCCCTGGACCAGAACACACTGGGCCGGTTTTTTGGAAACCGCTTCCTGCTGGCCGGCCTCTGCATCCCCGTCTTTCTCCACACGCTCAACGGACTCCATTTTTATTTCCCGGAGGTCCCCCAGCTGCCCACCCTGATCCTGGCCGGCCCCTATTTTCCGCGATACGGCCTCTTCTCCGGATTCCAGAAGCTGAAAATCTACATCTATCCCGCCTTCATCGGCTTCGCGTTTCTCACGTCCCGGCAGATCTCGTTTTCATTCTGGTTCTTCTTCGTCGCCGGGGGCCTGCTCATGGGGATCCTGACCGTGCTGGGCTACAACATCCCCGAGGCGGCCCTTGGCATCACCTTCGGCCCCACCCTCACCCGGCCCGAGGAGACCCAGATGATCGGCGCCTACGGCGTATTCTTTCTCTTTGTGCTGTGGCTCTCCCGCTACCACCTGCGGGATGTTGTACAGCAGGCCTTCGGCCGCATGGACGCCGCCGCGCCCGTGACCGAGTGGTTCTCGGTCCGCACGGCCTTCTGGGGAAGCGTCGCCGGCATCTCGGGGATCGTTCTCTGGTGCTGGATCTTCCGCCTCCCCCTCCTGGCGTCGATGCTGCTGGTCGGGGCGTTCTTCATGGTCATGATGGTAGCCAGCCGGGTCATCTGCCAGGGCGGCATTGCTTATTTTACGCTCACCGTGGCGCCCATCGACGGCATGCTGGCCCTCTTCGGCCCCAGGTTCTTCACACAGGTCGGCATCCTCGGCGCCGCGGTGATGCAGAAGGTCCTTTTCGTCGATCTCCGGGAGGCCCTGATGCCATCGCTGCTCCATTCGAGCAGCCTGACCCAGCGGACGGCCAACCGGCGGACGGTCTTCAGCGCCATGCTCGTGACATTGATTCTGGCGGTCATCGTTTCGTTTGTCGCCATGCTGGCGCTGTGCTATAAATTCGGGATCCGGGAGCTGCAGATGGACTGGGCCATTCAAGGCGCGACCAACCTCTACACCAACGTCCAGCGGCTGATCGATGCGCCGGTCCAGAATCCGGTATGGGTACGGACATTCGCGCTCGCCGGGGCCGCCGTCATGCTGGTGCTGGTCATCTGCTACCACCGCTTCTACTGGTGGCCGATCCACCCCATCGGGTACCTGACCACCTACAGCTCGGCCATGCGGATCCTCTGGTTCAGCTTTTTCATCGGGTGGCTGTCCAACGCCCTCTGCATGCGCTATGGGGGTGTCGTGCTCTTCAAGCAGCTTCGGCTCTTCTTTGTCGGCCTCATCATCGGCGATTTTCTGATGGGGGGGACATGGGCGGTCATCGGCCTCTTCAGCGATGGGAGCTACCTGGTGCTTCCCGACTGACGGCGCAGCGGAGGACGCCGGCGCAGAGAACCCTCAGAGAACCCATGGAACACGAAAGGAATGCACGGGATGAACGCTATGAAATGGATCATCGGCACGGCGGCGGCAGCATGGCTCGTGCTGGCAATGCAGCCGCTCGCCCACGGCGGGTTCTACTGGGAAATGACGGAGGTGCGGGAAGGCATGGCCCTGCCCGAAGGCATGCCCGCCAATCTGCCCCCGTCGGTCCAGGCGCAGCTCGCCCAGGCCTCCGAGAGGACGGTGAAGCATTATGTGGATGAGGCGGGATATCGAACCGAGGACGGCGACGACATCGTCATCGTCGACTACCGGGCGTTGACCATCACCACCATCCACCCCGCCGACAAGACCTTTATCCGGATCGATGTCGAAAAATTTATCGAAAACCAGCCGGATATGGGGAAGATAACCCGGAGTATGACGGACGACTTCCAGATCACCTCCACCGATGAGGTGAAAAAGATCCACGGGTACACCTGCCGGAAATACATGGTGACCTTCATGATGGGCAGCGGCGAGTACTGGGCGTCCGAAGAGGTTGAAGCCTATCCCTACCTCAAGCGGGTCGGGGAGAAGATGCACCGGGCCATGTCGTCGAGTCCGCTTTTCGCCCAGATGAACATCAGCGGCGTGATGTCGAAGATCGACGGGTTCCCGGTCCTCACGGTAATGGACATCATGGGGGCGCGAACCACATCCACGCTGAAGCATATCGAGCCGAGGGAGATCGACGCGGCCCTGTTCCAGGTACCTCCCGGTTACAAAGAAACCCCCATGCCGGGCATCCAGCAACCCTAGCCCCGACACCCTGATGTACGAGGACAAAGAACTCCAGGAATACCGGGACCTGCTCCCGCAGCCGACCCACTTCGAAGAAGGGTTCGACTGGAAGACCATCGTGGGCGCCGTCTTCATCGGCTTCCTCATGATGCCGGGAAGCATGTATCTCCAGCTCGTTATCGGCACCGGCATCGGACCGGCCGCCCGCTGGGTGACCATCATCCTCTTCGCCGAGGTTGCCAAGCGGTCCTACACCGAGCTCAAACAGCAGGAGATCTTCCTGCTCTACTACATGGCCGGGGCTGCGCTCGCCTCGCCCTTCCAGGGGCTCTTGTGGAACCAGTACCTGGTCCAGTCCGATGCCGCCCGGATGCTCGGTCTCACCGAGTTCATCCCCACCTGGGTCGCCCCGCCGGGCGACTCCCTTTCCATGGTCGAGCGGACGTTCTTCCACCGGGACTGGCTGATCCCCATCCTCCTGCTGGTCGGCTCCCAGATCATCCAGCGCATCGATCATTTCGGCCTTGGCTACGCCCTGTACCGGATCACCTCCGACGTAGAGAAGCTGCCCTTTCCCATGGCTCCCGTCGGCGCCCTCGGCACCATGGCCCTGGCCGAGTCGACAGAGGACAAGCAGAAGAGCTGGAAATGGCGGGTCTTCTCCATCGGCGGCGTCATCGGGCTGGCTTTCGGGGCCGTCTATGTGCTGCTGCCCACCGTGTCCGGGCTCCTTTTCACGGAGTCGATCCGCCTGATCCCGATCCCATGGATCGAACTGACCCGCCACACCGAAGAGATCCTTCCGGCGGTGGCCACCGGCATTCAGCTCGATATCGGCCTCATTTTCATCGGCATGGTCCTCCCGTTCTGGGCCGTCATCGGCGGACTCATCGGCCTCCTGATCACCGTGGCCGCCAATCCGTTCCTGTACCGGTTCGGCATCCTCCACCGATGGCACCCCGGCATGGAGACCGTCGATACGGTCTTTGCCAACAACTTCGACTTCTACATGAGCTTCGGCATCGGCCTCGGCCTCTCCATCGCCTTCGTGGGCATCTGGCACGTCGTGCGCTCTTTCAGAGGGAGCAGCGGCAGCCGCGGCAGCCTCCGGGACCTTTTCCACCCGCCGCCGGGCCGGGGCGACTTCAATTTCTGGATTTCCATCGGCATCTATGTCTTCTCGACCCTCTCCTACGTCCTGCTCTGCGTCTGGCTGGTCCCCAATTTCCCATGGATCTTCTTCATCATCTACGGGTTTCTCTACACCCCGGTCATCTCCTACATCACCGCGCGGATGGAGGGGATCGCCGGCCAGTTTGTCAGCCTGCCCCTGGTCCGGGAGGCCAGCTTCATCGCAGGGGCCAAGTATTTCGGCTACCAGGGCATCGAGATCTGGTACGCCCCCATTCCCATCCACAACTACGGCAAGGCCACGGTGGACTTCCGGGAGATCGAGCTGACCGGCACCAGCATCCGGGGCATTATCAAGGCCGAGATCGTGGTGTTTCCCGTGGTGATGATCGCAAGCCTGCTGTTCTCCCAGTTCATCTGGCAGCTGGCGCCCATCCCTTCCAGCAATTATCCCTACGCCCAGGAGCTGTGGCACCTTCAGGCCCTCAACACGCTCCTGATGCAGACCTCCACCCTCGAGGGCAACTCGGCGTTCTTCCAGGCGCTGAGCGCCCTCTACGTGTTGACCGGAATGGGCTTCGGCATCGTCACCTATATGATCCTGGTCTTTTTCGGCCTGCCGGTAATGCTGGTCTACGGCGTGGTCCGCGGGCTGGGTCAGAGCACTCCCCACGGGCTGATCCTCGAAGTGCTGGGCGCCTTTCTCGGACGATTTTTCTTTCTCAAACGGTACGGTGCCATGTGGCGGCAATACGCCCCCGTGCTTCTGGCGGGATTCTCCTGCGGCATGGGTCTGATGGGGATGTTCGCCATGGGATTCACCCTCATCCTCAAATCCCTGGGGCGACTGGCCTACTGACAGCGGCACAGGCCGGACGCCGCCGCGGATGCGGTGCCAAGGGCCGCATGGACCTGGAGGAGAACGTTCATGAATAGATCTGCATTTATCAAGATGCCCGCAATCGCCTTCATGGTGCTGGCCTCCTGCCTGTGGGAGGCCGCACCCTCCCGGGCCGACGTCGGGGAGATCCTTTGGCAGGTGCAGCGGGGCACGGGCTTCGAAGCCTCCCCGGCCATCCTCGGCGACGGCACAATCTACATCGGATCGGAGGACGGCAGCCTCTATGCCTTCGACCGGGACGGCGAGGAGCAATGGCGGTTCACCACCGGTGACGCCGTCGAGGCCTCTCCGGCCGTGGGCGCCGACGGCACCGTCTATGTCGGATCGACGGACGGATGGCTCTACGCCGTCGATCCCGAAGGCGAGCGGAAGTGGCGCTACCTGACCGGCGGCGCCATCGCTTCATCCCCGGCCATCGGCCCGGACGGCACGGTCTATGTCGGATCCGATAACGGGTCTGTCTATGCACTCGAGGATGCGGACAATGAAGCGCTTCTCCTCTGGCGCTTCCGGACCGCCGGTGCGGTCCGATCTTCGCCGACACTGGACCGCAGCGGCGTCCTCTACGTGGGTTCGGACGACGGGCATCTCTATGCGCTGACGACCGACGGAGACCAGAAATGGCGATATCCGACCGACGACGGCATCCGCGCCACGCCGTCCTTGGGCGACGACGGGACCGTCTACGTGGGATCCGATGACGGGACCCTTTACGCCTTCACGGACGCCGGCGACGCCGCCGAGCTGAAATGGCGCTTCGACACCGACGGACAGGTGCGGTCCTCTGCCGCCGTCGGCGAGGGGGGCATGCTCTACGTCGGGTCCGACGACGGCCTCCTCTACGCCATCCGGGACGACGGAAGCGACCGCACCCTCGAATGGGACTTCGAAACCCGGGGGGCGATTCAATCAACGCCGGTAATCGGGGATAACGGTCTTATCTATTTCATCTCTGTTGACGGGAACCTCTACGCCCTGGACGAGGACGGCGAAGCGGCATGGTCGGTCCTGCTGAGCGAGTCCGCCGGCTCGCCGGTCATCGCCCAGGACGGCGCCCTTTACATCGGAACCCGCGCCTTCATCAGCGCCGGGAATTTCCGGAATGGACCGCTGTACGCCGTGGAAACCGATGCCGACGGCATCCGCCACAGCGCCCCGTGGCCGATGTTCCGCCACGATGTCCGGCACACCGGCCGGAACACGGAAAACGAGGCACCCCAGGCCGATGCCGGCGGCGATCAAAGCGCCGATGGCGGACAGCGGGTCACCCTCGACGGCACGGGCTCCACGGACCCGGATTACGGCATCGCCCGCTACCGCTGGCGCCAGACGTCGGGGGATACCGTGACCATCACCGGCGAAGACGAGGCTGTCATGAGCTTTGTCGCCCCCAATATCGACACGTCGGATCCCCTGGCGTTCCAGCTCACCGTCACCGACAACGGAGGCCTGACCTCGACCGATACAGCATCGGTCTCCATCCAGAAAGACGACAGTTTCTGCTTCATCGGCGCCGCCATGGAAGGAATTTTACCACATATCGATTGACATCCCCCCCCGACAATTTTATAGGCATTTAACAATTATTCTGGAAGCGTTGCGCTGTGCTCCGCGATCCAAACCACGAAGACGGAGAACCTTTATGTCAGACCATTCAGACCATTTTGAAAACGACACCAACCAAGGCGAAGAAGAGAGCTTTGCCGACCTTTTTGAATCCTTTGACGGCGACACCAGCGAGGACCTCCAGGTGGGGGACAAGGTGGCAGGGGAGATCATCGCCATCGGCATGGATACGGTCTTCGTCAACACCGGCGCCAAGATCGACGGCGCCGTCAACAAGGCGGAGCTGCTGGACGACAGCGGGGAGTTCCCTTACGGGATCGGCGATACCCTGGAGCTTTACGTCGTGGCCTTTGACGAAAACGAAATGCGCCTCTCCAAGGCCCTTGCCGGCGCGGGAAGCCTGAACCTGCTGCAGGATGCATTCGAGGGCAAGGTGCCTGTGGAGGGCAAGGTCAAGGACACCTGCAAGGGGGGATTCAACGTGACGGTCATGGGGCGTCGTGCGTTCTGCCCGGTCAGCCAGATCGACACGACCTATGTCGAGAAGCCAGAAGACTACGTCGGTGAAACCTTCCAGTTCGTCATCGCCCGACTCGAAGAGAACGGTCGCAACATTGTGGTCTCCAGGCGCCGGCTGCTCGAGGAGGAGCAGGAAAAGGCCAAGAAGGCATTCCTCGAAACCATGTCCGTGGGCGACGTTGTCGAGGGCCGCGTGGCCAACCTGATGCCCTACGGCGCCTTCGTCGAGCTCTTTCCCGGCGTCGAGGGCATGGTTCACATCTCTGAACTGGGCTGGTCCCGGGTCGAAACGCCCGGGGATGTGCTGAGCAAGGGCGATACCGTCACCGTCAAGATCATCGGCATCGAGGAGGGCAAGAAGCCGGGGCAGCTCAAGATCGCCCTCTCCATCAAGCAGATTTCCGGCGATCCCTGGGAAACCGAGGCCCCCAAATTTGAGGCCGGGCAGAAAATCCAGGGCAAGGTGACCCGCCTCATGGGATTCGGGGCCTTTGTGGAAATCGCCCCCGGCGTCGAAGGCCTGGTCCACATCAGCGAGATGAGCTACATCCGACGGGTCAACCGCCCGGAGGAGGTGGTCTCGCCCGGAGAGACCGTGAGCATCATGATCAAGGATGTCGACCTTCAGAAGCGACGGATTTCACTCTCCATCCGGGATGCTGAAGGCGATCCGTGGGCGGAGATCGGCGACAAATTCAGCGTGGGCCAGGAGGTCGAGGGCACGGTGGAAAAGCAGGAAAAATTCGGGATCTTCATCACCATCGCCCCAGGGGTGACCGGACTCATGCCGCGGTCCAAGATCAGCCAGTCGTCCCGTTCCGGAGAGTTTGACCGTCTGAAAGCCGGGGATGCCATCCAGGTGGCCGTCGAAGAGATCCAACCGGATGCCCGCAGGATCACCCTCGGGCCTGTTGGAGGCGAAAGCGCCGGCGACTGGAAAAGCTTCGCCAAACCGCAGTCGGCGTCCCTCGGCTCTCTGGGGGAAAAACTCAAGGAGGCGATGAAGTCCCAGAAAAAATAGACGCGGCCCCGTCCGGGCCGACGAAGGAGGCTCCGCCCCCGTCTGAAGGGGTGGCCGCGGCATTGAAGGCCGCAGCCATCTGTCGTGCGTCACCCCTTGTCCGTCTCGAAATCGACAGCCAGTACATTCTCCGTCGCCGCCAGGATCTTTTCGAGAACCGCCTGGTGATCTGGATGGCCTGAATAGCGCTTGAGGGCGTCGAGGTCTTCGAACATCGACACCAGCGCAAAATCGTAGGACCGCTGGGAGCGGACCACGTCCCTGCCGAAAACATAATGCCGGATTTCAGGGATCCGCCCGGGCAGCGCGCCCAGGCCCGTCTCGATTTCCGATATCATGGCTTCGGTGGTCTCCGGCTTGAACTTCAAAAAGACCACATGCTGAATCATGCCTGCCTCCTTATAAAAATGGATGGTTCGTGAACAATCATCTGGATCTTTCTATACCATACCTTTTCATTTTGCTATAGAGGGTTCCCCGGGCAATACCCAGCGTTTTGGCCGCCTGCTTCAAATTCCCCCGGGTCTCGTAGAGGGCTCCCCGGATGAGGGCCTCTTCCGCGTGGTCGAGGGACCAGGAGGAGAGCGTCAAGTGGATCCTTTTCCCAGAGGATTCCCGTTGAATCTCCTTGAGGTCCGCCGGAACGATTTGACGGCCCCGGCAGAAGATTGCCGCATTCTCGATCACATTGGCCAGCTCCCGGACATTTCCCGGCCATGGATACTGCTGCAGGATCTCCAGGGCGTCATCCCGGATCCCGGAAATGCGCCTCCTGGCCCTGGCATTGAACTTTTCCAGGAAATGATCGATGAGAAGCGGGATATCCAAGAGCCGGTCCCGCAGCGGGGGCAGGTGGATCGAAACGACATTGATCCGGAGCAGCAGGTCCTCCCGGAAGCGAGCCTCCTTGGCCTGCTTCGCAAGATCACGGCTCGTTGCACCGAACATCCGGACATTGGACTTGACGCTCCTCGTACCGCCAACCCGCCGGAACATTCGGGTTTCGATGCATTGGAGCAGCGACGCCTGGCTCGTCAGGGGCAGCGCGCCCATTGCATCCAGAAAGAGCACGCCTCCTTCAGCAGCCTCGACATAGCCGGCCTCCACTGCGGCGGGGCCGGGAGCGGCGCCGGTTTCCTGCCCGAACAGCCTGCGGTTGGCGATTCTTTCCGTCATTGCCGTACAGTTGACCCGGATAAAGGGCCTCGACTTTCGGAGGCTGTTCTCGTGGATCGCCCGGGCGGTAATCTCCTTCCCGGTTCCGGCCTCCCCCGTAATCAGCACATTGGCATTGGTGTTGGCAAGGCTGTCGATCTGCCTGTAAATCGCCTTCATGGCCTGGTCCTTTCCAACGATGCCGAAAAAATCCGAACCCCCCAGTCGACGATTGCGCCTGGACCGGCCATTTTCCGGCAATCGGCCGACGCTGATAATGCCCTCGATGACAGATATGATGGAATTGAAGACAAATGGCTTGAGGATATAGTCGTAGGCGCCGGCTCTCATGCATTTGACGGCCTCCTCGATCCGGCTTGAATGGGTGACGACGACAACGAAAATATTCGGGTGGCGGGCCTGGATTTCACGGAGGAGGGAAAGGCCGTCCATGCTGGGCATCACGATGTCCGTGATCACGATGTCGGCGGGATAGTTCTCGAGCTTTTCCAGGGCGTCCCGACCATCGTTGGCCGTCATGATCTGGTATTCGTAATGCAAAATCAATTCGACGAAACTCTGCCGCATAAACCGGTCGTCATCGACGAAAAGGAGCTTGATTTTTGTGGGCATGGGCTGTCCTTTACGATGATTGCATGTCTATCTTTGTTTGGAGCGCCCCCGCTACGCTCTGATACTCAATGTCAACGGCCTCCCAGGCAAGGCGCGTGCGTCGACGATCCTCCGCACAAGCGGCCGTTTCCAGTTGGAAGAGAAGGCCGGAAAATCTTCGCGCACCCAGGGATGCGCTGCTCGATTTCAAGGTGTAGGACTTGTACCGAATACGGGGCTGCTCGATCTTCGCCGCCCGCTCCGCTTCGGGGCTGCCCAGGAGGTGGGCTTTGATGTCTGAAGGGTCTGAAGGCCCTGCATAACCCGCCACATGGCCGTCGATGAGGACGGCGGCATAGGAGAGGTGATCACTTTCCAATGCCTCCGCTACATTTCGCTCGATCTTTTCCGCATCGCCGGCCGCTACGGCACCGGCATTGACGGACGCCATATTCTCGGCAACGCCGATGCCGCGCTTCAACAACTCTTCGAGGACCGATTTTCGGATCTGTCCCTCCACCACGGGCGCGATGGCGCAGAGGAGCATGCACTCCAGGAGGAGGGCGCCTGCCGCAAATTTGCCCCACAGCGGGAATCGAAGCCTTTTTTCAGTCTTCCCGGTCATCTTTTAAGGCATGCCAGTCGAATTCATTCTGGAGGATTCATGGGGCTCGCGGCTGGAAATGACTGTGCCGGAGAGCCACATGTCGAGCTTTTCGCCGAGCTGCACGATGGTAAACGGCTTGCACAGACAGTCGTCCATCCCCGCGGCCAGGCACTTCCGGCGTGCCTCCCGGTAGGTATGGTCGGTGATGGCGATGATGGGAATCCGGGAGCCGCATCTCCCGCGAGCGGCGCTTCGCTCCCGGGCCGCCGCCTCCCGTTCTTTTCGACGGATCTTCTCCGTCGCTTCGTAGCCATCCATTTCCGGCATTTCACCATCCATCAGGATCAGGTCGTAAACTTTCCGGCGCCAGGCCGCCAGCGCGGACAGGCCGCTGTCGACAACATCCACATCACATCCGCACTGCTCCAGGAGAATCTGGTAGAAGTTCTGGTTGAACGGGTTGTCCTCGGCCAGCAGCACCCTGCGGCGCGGGCTGGAAAATGGCGACGGCGCCGTGCCGCCGTTGGCTCCGGATGGGGCACCGCCCCCATGCATGGGCGCCAGCGCCGCCAGGCATGCGTAGAGGGCGGAGCGGCGAATCGGCCGCTCGAGAAGAGCGGGGCGCCGTTTCGACATCTTCCCGTCGTCTTTTTCAGGACCCCGCCCCGGGGCCACCCCCGGGGCCATAATGATAAGGGGAACCGCCGCATCCGGCCCTGCCAGGTCTTCGATGACGTCGTCCTCCCCCGCTTCGTGGATATCGCTGCAGATCAGGACGGCATCGTATCCATTGCCTTTCTCCCCAGATCGATCCACCATCCGAACAGCAGCGGCCAGCGTATCGGCCGAAGCGCATCCCATGCCGGCATCTCCCAGATAATCCTTGAGTATGCGCCGCCGCTGGCGGCTGCCGTCAACGACCAGCACCTGACGACCCGACAGGGCTGCGGGGGGGGCTGCGGCCTCCTTCGCAGCCGGCTGTTTCTCGAGATATATCTTGAACCAGAAGGCTGAGCCCCTCCCCGGTTCGCTTTTCACGCCGATGGCGCCGTCCATCTTCTCGACGAAATGCCTGCACACCGAGAGGCCCAGGTTCCGCCCACGGCACTTGAGGCGG
>CAJXSB010000088.1 GCA_913060435.1 uncultured Desulfococcus sp. | reverse complement strand
CTTTATCGACGGCGATGCCGGGGGCAACCCGGCCGGCGTCGTGCTGAACGCGGAGCACTTCTCACGGGACCAGAAACAGCGGATCGCTGCGGCGGCTGGGCTCTCGGAAACTGCATTCGTGTCGCCGTCAGCCATCGCCGACATCAAGCTCGAATTCTTCACCCCAACCCGGCAGATCCCCCACTGCGGCCACGCCACCATTGCGACCTTCGGTTACCTTCGACAGATCGGCCTGCTGCCCCGCGACCGCACCTCCAAGGAGACCGTCGACGGCCGCCGGGAGATCATTATGGAGGGCGACCATGCCTACATGGAGCAGCTGGCGCCGCGGTATGTGGATCTGAGCCCTGATGAGCGGCGTCGCACCCTGAATACCCTTGGCGTCGTAAATACGGGGCCATCTCAAGCCTCATGGCCGGCGGAAAGGCCGCCGTCAAGGAGGTCCTACAGGTGGAGGTTTGATTCCAGCCGACCGATGACAGGCCCTCAATAACGGCAATTTCAGAGACAAATCGGAAGGGATCAAAAAGGGTTCGAGCTACTCTGCTCTGAGCCCTTGATTTGCATGATGCCCCCGGCATGGGGGCGCATGGGTCAGGAAGTCGCCGTCACCTCACATAATATCACTGGAAAGCATGTTGAAAATGGGGGTAAGAGCGAGGGTAGGAATCTTGAGGCAACAAAATTATGATGTTACCTGTTCTGTAATGCTTTGAAAAATACATTGAAACACTTCCGGGTTTTTAAACCTGTAATAACCTATCAATAAACCCTTTATTTTGCCCCATTGTGTGCTCACGGAACAACCTTAATTTAACAATCGGAATACATACGACAATTATTCGTTTCAAGGATTGTCTGTCTTGGATCTGCAAATCGTGATTTTGAAAGCTGAATCTAACTTCAATAATTGCCTAAATATCTCAAACAACAGCCAAATAACCCAAAATATTGAGAGGATATAACAATGAAATATTTATCATTGATACTCACATTGATAATCACTTTAATCATTTCCATGCCCGCCTACAGCGCACATCACGAGAAAGATATTGTGGACACCGCGGTCGGGGCCGGATCCTTCAACACACTCGTTGCGGCATTAACAGCAGCCGATCTGGTAGATACCCTCAAAGGTGAAGGGCCATTCACGGTATTTGCGCCAACCGACGAAGCCTTTGCAAAGTTACCAGAAGGAACTGTCGAGGATCTGTTAAAGCCGGAAAATAAGGAAAAACTACAGACAATTTTGCTATATCACGTCGTGCCGGGAAAAGTCATGGCCTCAGATGTGGTAAACCTGTCATCAGCACAAACCGCGAATGACATGGAATTGTCTATCACGGTGGATGGAAAAACAGTGAAAATCAACCAAGCTCAAGTTGTTCAGACCGACATTGAAACTAGTAATGGCGTCATCCATGTGATTGATACAGTCTTAATTCCTTAATTACCTCATACAGAGAAATCATTTTTCATAGAAAGGGCTTGATTCGTTGAATCAAGCCCTTTCGTCTTTGCAACATTGCCCACAAAGGAAATAAGGTCTAATCCTAGTGCCTGTTTGAAAACTGTTTATTGCCCGAGAATCTCTTAAACCCCAATCATTTCCAGCTACTATACATTGCAACACTCCTATGTTAGGGAAAAATAGAACACTTTACCCAAACATGCGGATGTTGACACCGAATTGCCAGCAGTAAAAGTACACCAAAGCGATTTTACAGTGGAAGAATACCATCTTTTTGCCTCGATCCCTGGGAAGCTGTAATCTCAAAAAACAGGCGCACCAAAGAAACATAAATTCAGAGGGAAGGTTTGTCATATTGTATACTCAAAAAAGGAGGGTGGGCACCTGACTTCAAGAAAAATGACAATGACAATGTAACTGTATGAAATCCTGAGACGCAGAAATGAAAGCTGTGTACCAGAAAAGCCGTGGGTGTTTTGGTATCGATATTGGAGCCGAAAAGAGGGGCGCTTCCTTGAAGGACCTTATGGCGACCGTAAACAGATGATGAAATCATTGTGCGCTAAGGCTGGCGTAAACTATCTCCGTTTCCACCCGATTCGCCATTCAGGGGCTTCCATTATTGACCACAATAATGTTCCAATCGGATCGATCCAGCGTTTCCTGAGCACGAAAATCGGAAAACCACGGAGATATATCTATAAATTATCGGCGATAAGGAGCAGTGCGCGATTAGTGCTTTCGAGCGCGCGAGGGAAAAGTCCCACACAGAAAGTGTTAAAGTGATTGAGGTGATTGAAGAAAAAGGGGCTAACCTGTAAAAAGGCTAACCCCTTTTTATCATATGCAATTTTGAGTGGGCCGTGAAGGAATCGAACCTTCAACCTACTGATTAAGAGTCAGGTGCTCTGCCTAGTTGAGCTAACGGCCCATTTGGATTGGGGATTGCCCCCGACAAACGAAGCGCTTTTTAGCAACTTTGCCGGGGCTTGTCAATTAAAATCTGTCCAGCTTCGGGAAAAAATCTCACTCCCACCCTTTGTCCTTCTGCTTGCGCATCTGGCGGCGCTCTTTTTCCCGCCGAATCTCCTTCTTTTTGCGCTCTCGCCGCATCGAAGCCTTCTCCTCGATATCAAAGGGATCTATCGTAAAACTGCCGGGGGTTTTGGGTTTGGTTGGCGGCGCTTCCACCCGGGCCTTCGCGTCGTCGGCCTTCTCTTTGGGCAGCGGCGGCGCCATGAAGGCCCCCACGGGGATCGATTCGGCGAGAAAGAGTTTTTCACCGAACTGCTGGAATTCCACCCCGCGCTGGGTCGCCCACGCCACCTGGACGGTCAGCAGCACCGGGTCCGGATCGATACGGTGTCCGATCCGCTCGGCCAGATCCTGGTCGGAAGCCATGACCACGTGGGAAAAGCCCCCCAGCGGCGTGATGCCGTTCTCCAGCACAGCCCTGTGGGCCCTCTCCCGGACGGCGGTAAAAAGCAGCTTCGGGAGGCTTTCCGGAGCCGCCGGCTCCGGCAGCAGCTCCCGCTGGACCGCCCGGATCCGGCTGCCGTCCATTTCGATGGGGGCGTCGGGCAGACGGCCCACCACTTCCTGGAGCGCACCCTGGCGGACGTATCCCCACCCCGCCTCCTCGTGCATTACCTTCAGGAGATCCTTGATCTTGACATAGCCCTCGCCGTCCGGCACCAGGCCGAATTCATCGGGCCTGCGGCCCAGGATGTAGTCCAGAAACTTCGCCAACTGTACAGGAGTATGCTGCTGTCCCATATTGCACCGTCCCAAAAAAGGTTGAAGCTTTCAGGCGCCTTCGCGCCTGCAACATGCCGATCCGGGGCGCACGGCGGGAGACCGATCCGCCCTGCCCTGCCGCTTTTCCGTCAGACGCCGGGCGTCAGCACCAGAAAATAGAGGTCCCCGGGATGCTTGAGGTGGCCGGCCGCCACTTCGGCGTAGGGCCCGCTTCCCCAGAAGATGTCGGCCCGGCCGGGGCCCTTGATGGCGCCGCCGGTGTCCTGGCTCGAGACGAAACGGGAAAACGGCTCCCAGGAAAGCGGCGTCCCGGCGCCATCCCCATCAGCGGCAGGCTTCTGGGCCTGGATGAATGCGACCGCCCCCATGGGAAAAATCTTCCGATCCACTGCAATGGCACGCCCTGGTGCCAGCTTGGCGCGGATGGCGCCGTAGGGGCCGTCTTTTTCGAGGCTGAAAAAGACATAGCTGGGGTTGTAGTTGAAGATCCGCTCCATCTCGTCGGGATGCTCCCGCAGGTAGGCGCGAATCTTCTGCATGGACATCAGCTCCCTGGGGATCTTGTTCTCCCGGATCAGGAGGCTGCCGATGCTCCGGTAGGGGCGCCCGTTGCTCGAATGGTAGTGGACGTTCAATACATCGCCGTTCTCGAGGAACACCTTGCCGGATCCCTGGATCTGGAGGAAGAAGAGCGCCGCCGGGTCCGACACCCACGCCAGGACCGGCGCCTTTCCCTGGAGTGCGCCGTCTCCGTCGATCTCTTTCCGATCGTGGTAGGGCACGAAGGTCCTGCCCGACACCCGGCCCACGATTTTCTTCCCCGCGAGCTTCTCGGAAAAAGCTGCAAGATCGACCACGGCCAGGTCATCGGGAGGCCCGTAGATGGGGTGGGAGAAGGCGGCCGAACGCTGCCGGCTGCCGATGAGAAACGGTTCGTAGTAGCCGGTGAAGAGCACCTTTCCGCTGTCGCCGCCCGCAGCGCGGTAGACCCGGTATTGGCGCCGGATGAAATCCCCGAGCGCCTCGGGGGACGGCCGGCTTTTGATATAAGCGAGGAACCGTTCGATGGACCGGATCATGTGCGCCGCATCATAGGTGTCGGCGCCAAAGCGGAATGGGGTGTCCGCAGGCAGGCGCCGCAGGTATTTCAGGCTTTCCGTAAGGCTCTCCACCAGCCCTTCGAAGGCCAGGTCGTCGGCGAAATCGGGCTGCGATGCCGGGGCAAGCCGCACCAGGGGCCCTTCGGGTGCCGGCGGCTTCGCACAGCCCGCCACCAGGCAGAGGAGCAGCAGTCCGGCGATGCGGAGAGCGGCGGTAATCTTCATCTGCGTCCCCCCTCTGCCGGCGCCCGAACGAAGTCGCCGCTCTTTCCACCCGATTTGGCGAGCAGGCATATGTCCGAGATGGTCATCGATTTGTCGTATGCCTTGCACATGTCGTAGATGGTCAGCGCCGCAACCGACACGGCGGTCAGTGCCTCCATCTCGATGCCGGTCAGGTCGATGATCCTGGCCATGGCCTCGATCCGGATGGAACAGGTGGATGGTTCGGGGTAGAAATCGACCTGGGCGTGGGTCAGGTTGAGGGGATGGCACATGGGAATCAGCTCCGCCGTCCGTTTGGCGGCCATGATCCCCGCGATGCGCGCCGTCTCCAAGACATTCCCCTTTTGGACCCGGTGGTCCTGGATGGCGTCGAAGGTCTCCAGGCTCATGGTGATGCGTCCCTGGGCCGTCGCCGTCCGGAGGGTCGGCTTCTTCTCGGATACATCGCCCATCCGGACCCGTCCCTGGGCGTCGATGTGGGTAAATGTGGACATTCACGGCTCCTGTGTCATGCTTCGGTAAAATACTCGGTCTTCTGCGTCACCGTCGATTTGATGGCGTTCAGGGTGTCGGTCAGGACCGCGATGACGTTTTCGCGGATGTCGCCGGCCACGGCCAGGAGCATCACATCGTCGCCCACCGTGAGGTCCCGGCCTTCGTTGATCTCCACGAGGATCTCGACGATACCCGGACGCTGTTTCTGCTTGCGCAGGATCTCCGCCAGCCGCTCATGGTCCACAGCGACCCGCAGACCCGAAACGCTTCTTCCGTCCCGGGAAGTGGAGCGGACCACGCCGTTGTGGTAGAGCACCATTCCGACGTCGGCATAGCGGGGGTGGGCCTTGACAGCTGCCATCAGGTTACAGATATCCATCTTTTATTCTCCAATCGATTCGATCGTTCCGCCCTGGTGGATCTTCCGCGCCTTCTCGAGATCCTCGGGCGTGTTGACATTGAAAAAGGAGGTCATCTCCGGATCATGGGCCAGGACAACCTTCTCCGAAACAGTCCTGACCTTGAGTTTGTTGAAGAGCCGGGAGATCTTGAAGTCGCCCTTGGCGAGGCTCCGTTCCATGGGCGCGATACACCGCCGGGCGTATGCCGCGCAGAGCGGCTCGAACCCTTCCCGGGTTTTCGGGATGACCACATCGAACCGGGGTTCGATACGCCCGATCACCTCCGCTACCAGGCCCCGATTCAAAAACGGGGTGTCGCAGGCGGCGACAAAGGCATGGGGATGCGTCGCCGCAGACAGCCCGGCGTGGATCCCGGTCAGCGAGCTGCGAACCTGGAAGATGTCGGTCGTGATGATCAGATCCCAGTCGACATAGAGATGGGGGTCGTTGGTCACCAGAATGATCTCGTCGAACAGCTCCCGGTAGAGCGCATAGAGCCGGTCGAGAATTTTGATGCCGTCGATCTCGATAAAGGCCTTGTTCCGACCCGAAAAGCGGGTGCTCAACCCGCCGGCCAGGATAATGCCCGAACACGGATTTCCCATTCTCCTCCTTCATCCTCCCGATTTCCCGTCGGCCGGTGGAACGGGCCGCGCGGCCATCCGTCGCTTCCAGCCACCATATGAAAAGCGGACCCCAAAATCAAGTGGACTTTCCAGGCGCCCCATTTGGATCCCGGAGCAGCGTATCCAGCGAGATCCGGTCCCGCGCGAATATCCGGTGTTCCGGCAGGAGATATCCTTGCCGGCTCATGCCGGCGAGGTCGGCCATCACCTCGAGGGCCACATGCGCCCCGTCGATGCGGCGGCTGCGGAAAAATCGATCGAGCAGATCGGGATCGGGGCGATCCGCCATCCGACGACGCACGGCGGCGACAACATCGGAAACCGCCGTTCCAGGACTGTCCAGCAGAGTGATCCAGCCGGTGCCCTCAAGGCATCGGGCAGCGATCCGGTTGTAGTCGCAGAGGGGCCCCATCACCACCGGGACGCCGGCGGCAAGGGATTCGACCGGGTCGAAGCCCCGCTTCCTCGGGTCGAAGCCGCCGCCCAGATAGGTGAACCGGCACCCGCCATAAAGATAGGGAAGATCGCCGTAGGTGTCGACCCAGACGATGCAGGGGCGCTCCCCGGCACCAAGAGTGGAAAGGGGCACGGCCCGCTCACCGATGGCTTCCGCCGCCTCCCGGATCATCCGGTTGCGCGCCGGATTGGTGACGACCCGGGGCGCAATGATCAGGGCATCCACCTCGTCCCGCAGGGCCGCAAACCCCTCGAATGCGATCCGGATATCGGTCTCGCCGATCACGTTGGCGGCCATCATGACCCGCGCCGCCGTATCGCTCAGGGGGCGGCGTCCGGAAGACGTCACGGCACCCGAGATCTTGAGATACATGGGGTTGACCCAGAAAACGCCGGCCCTGGTGGGATGGCGGGTAATCAGCCGCGGCATGGCCGCCGCGTACCAGGCCCCCAGATCCTCGGGGTGGTCATAGAGCAGCAGTGTCGCGCCGGCGGGGCCTGGATCGGGCGGAGATCCCGGGACGCCGGGCGCGGAAAAGCGCGGCCCGCCGCCGGGCAGGCAGGCCATCCCCTCGAGCCTTCGGGCTACGGCGTTGAAATCGGTCAGGTTTTCCACCCCCCGCCGCTCCTTTCGGAACCAGAGCCGCCAACGGGCATGGGGAAGATAGGGCAGCATCCCGGAGACCAGCGCGGCCAGGGGCTTTGCCTCGCCACCCCAGTCGCGCATCCGGACCTCGAGCACGACGGAGCGCCCTTCGTCCAGGCGCCGGCCGAGCCGCGTCAGAAAAAATGGATCGGGCTTCGTATCGGGCGCGGGGGCGGCCCTGAACAACCGTTCCAGGTAGGTCCGCCTCGACGGACGGAAATAGTCCGACGCCTCCACGGGGATGCGGACCCCACCCTGCACGTCATCGCCGGAGACCGGCCCGCGCATCCGCCGGCCCGTCCTCGCCAGCACCATGTCCAGGAGCGCGGCCGCACCGGCATGCCCAGCGCCAGGTGCGATGTATCCCCCGCGGTCCCGGACATACTGCCGGACGATCGGGTGCGCATCGGCGTGGGAGAGGGGAAAAGCCGCCTGCTGCAGGATCGTCAGGTCGTCGGGCTGATCCCCGGCGGCAAAGGCGATATGGTGGGTGGCGCCGAAATTGGCCGCAAAGGCTGCATACTTATCCGCCCGTGACGGCACGAGGGCGATCTTGCGCCGCCCCACGATGGACCGGAAATCGTCGTTGAGGATCTCGGCGGCACAGGCGATGAAGTGTTCGGCCAGGAGGGCGCCATTCCCCGAGAAGAGCAGGGTGTGCTCGTGGCTGCCGGCGTAGCAGGCGCCGTCAATGGGCAGTCGCCGCTCCCGGATCACCGCCGACAGCGCCCGATGGATGCGTCCGGGGTCGAGGCCGTTCAGCACTTTCCAGGCCCACTCGGGCCGCCCACGGACCACGGCGCCGTGCTCGAGGATCCACCCGAAGATGGGGACCCCGGCCTGGGCGAACGCCGCCCTGAAGTCGCCTGCCGTCTGGCGGGAGCGCCCCGTGGCCACGATGATGTCGACCTGCCCGGCGATCCGGGCCAGGCGCGCCAGGACCTGCGGCGACAGAAAGGAGTCGGTGGTCCGACCGCGGATCGGAAAGCCGCCTGCGCACGGTTTTGCATGGTTGAGGGTGCCGTCCAGGTCGACGACCAGGGCGGGCCGCTTCTTTCCGGTCATGCCGGAAGCCTCACGAACCGGGCGAGCCGGCTCTGGAACAGGTGGTCCGTCCGCATCCATCCCCCCAGGGCAGGGACGATCCAAGGCATGGCGGCCGGACGATAGACGCCGTCGGCCCCGGCCTCCACCTCGATCCGGGCGCCGATCCGGTCGTCCTGCCAGGGCTTGGTTTCCGGGCATCCGCCGAAGCGTTCCCGGAACCCCGCGCTGAGGCCCGGCAGGATCTGGGGATCCGAAACAGGCCAGGGGTCCATGAGGAGAACGGCCGGGGATCCGGGCATCCAGGGAAGTCCCCGGGACGATTTGGGCCCCGGCAGCCCGGCCGGCGCCTCGGCCCGCACCTTGCCCACGGGCGCCACCCCCCAGCCGGCATCGCGGGCGAACCGGCAGATCCGCAGAAACGACCGGGGGAAGCGGCGCCTGGAGAAGTCGACGATGACCGGACGGCGGTCCAGGGCGGCGGCCAGGGAGACGGCCGCCGTCAGGGCGGCACCCTCGGGGCTGCCGGCCAGCGCCTCCCGGTGCTCCGAGGAGGAGATTTTAAGTCCGGCATAGAGGAGGACGGGGCATTCACGGCCGGCTTCCGGCCCGGTGAAATGTTCTGCCCACGCGGGCAGCCGGCAGGTCAGGTAGTCCCGTGGGGTCGATTCGTTCGGGATGACCAGGAGGTGCGCCCGGTCCGCAAGGCGTCGGATCCTCCGCCAGGCCGCCGCCACCACCGGAGACTCCCGGCGCAGCTGCTCCCGAAGCGACCAGGCGTCGGTCTCAAAGGTCCATGCATAGCGGTTTTCCAGGGTCTGCATCGCCTCCAGCGGAAAGGCGTCCGCCTCCCAGAAGGAGGCCTTCCGGGCCAGCAGCCTTGGAAGCTCGCCGGCGCTTGCGGTATCGGGAGGGATCGTCAGGCCGAAGCTGCGGGCCGCCGCGGCCGTGGTGCAAAGGACCCAGGCCCGGTTGTCGGGGCGCCCTTCCAGCACGGCCTGCGCCTCCCTCGCTCGGATCCTGGGAACTTCCGGGTCGAACCCGAACCGCTCCGGATCCGGGGGCAGCGTCACCGACTCCGCCTGGGCAAAGGCCTGGTCGATGACCTCCCGCGTCGTCCCCGAAGCACGGCAGTGGATGACGGCGCTCACGCGCTCCGGCGTGGCACGGGTGCGGCAGGCCCGGAGCATCCGAATGGCTTCGGACCGGGATCTGGCGGTGCCGCCAGTGGTGCTGCGGATATGCCGGCCCTTCATCACCGGCCGTTCCTTCCCGAAGTGCCGGCCTGCGAGCTGCCCGGTTCTCGGCATCCCTCCTCGGGCACGGCCTTCCCCCGAAGCGCTTCGACGATCCGGGGGAGCTGGGCCAGGGTTTTCGGCAGGCCCTTGACATCGATATGTTCGGCCTGGTGCAGCAGCTGGTCCGCCCACTCGCTGAGCCCTGGATAGGCGTACATTCGCCCAAGTGCCTTCATCTGGCGTCCCAGGGCCTCCACGCGATCGATAACGACGGCACCGCCGGCGCGGCAGACAGGATCCTGGAGCCGGCGCTCGAGGATTTCCGACAGGGTCCGCCACTGCTCGCCCTGCTGCTGGTCTACCGGCGGAGGGCCGGCCTCATCCGAGATCACTGCGGCAGCGGGTGGGGCCGCCGCTTCCGGTTTCTCGGGCGATGCCGTCCGGCAGGCCAGAAACCGGGCAAGGGTCCGGACCAGGGCCGCTTTCCGGACGGGCTTGCCCAGGTAGGCATCACAGACCTCGCGGATCCTGCCGATCTCCTCCTTCAGGGTTGATGCGGAGACGGCGATGACGGGCGTATCCGCGATGCCTGCATCCTCACGGATCCGCCGAACCGCCTCGTATCCGTCGATTCCCGGCATCCGCATGTCCATCAGGACCAGGTCCGGGCGGTGCGCCCTGGCCAGGTCGACGGCCGCCTCGCCATCTTCGGCCTCGATGACCTCTAAGGCGTAATCCCGGAGAAATTCCCGAATCAGCTCACGGTTGACCGGAACATCCTCGGCCACGAGGATCTTCGCCGCTTCGAAAACATAGTCCTCGGGGGGAAACGATCGCTCCGGCGCCGGCACCGCCTCGGGCGCCGATTGTTTCACCCCGGGCAGGAGAACCCGGAACTCGGCGCCGGCGCCGGCGGCGCTGTGAAGCTCGATGCTGCCGCCCATCATCTCCACGAGACGGCGGGTGATGGCAAGCCCCAGGCCGGTGCCCCCGTATCGGGCATGGTTCTGACCCTCCTGCTGTTCAAAGGCTTCAAAAATCCGACCGGCCTGGCTTTCCGGAATGCCGATTCCCGTATCCTCAATCGAAATGGCGAGGTCCCACAGCGACGCCCCGGCATCGGATGCCGTCGCATGGACCGTGATCCTTACAAAACCGGTCTCCGTAAATTTGACGGCGTTTCCGATCAGGTTCAGCAGGATCTGGCGCCACTTGGGCTCGTCGATTTCGAGAGCCTCGGGCACCTTCGGGTCGATACGGAACCGGAAGTCGATTCCCTTTTCCGACGCCTTGCTCCGGAACATCATCTCGATTTCCTGGAAAAGCGGGCGCATCTTCGTGGGGCGCATCTCCAGCGCTACCTTGCCGGCCTCGATCTTGGAGAGATCGAGGATGTCGTTGATGAGCATCATGAGCGATCGACCGCTGGTCCGGATGATCGACAAATACTGGCGATGCTGGGGATCTTCCGCCGTCTCTTGGAGAATCTCGGTAAAGCCGAGGATGGCGTTCATGGGGGTCCGGATTTCATGGCTCATATTGGCCAGGAACTCGCTTTTCTGGCGGCTGGCAGCCTCGGCGGACCGCCGCTCCCGCTGGGCCAGCTCCTCCTGCTCCTGTGCTGAAATCCGGAGGGCCTTCTCCCGGTGCGAAGAGGCAATGTTGAGAATAAAATAGACCAGGAACCCCATGATCAGATTATTGACGACCCCGATGATGATCCCGTAGCGGACGTAGATGAATGCGCTGAAAAACAGGAAGAGCGCCGGCAGGAAGATGGCGGAGACGAGCTGCAGCCCCATGGTCCGGATCCCCGTGCTGAGCCATACCACCAGAACGAGAGCAAACAGGCTCGTCAAGGCCTCGGCCCAGAGCGGCGCCGGGCGCAGCGGCGCCCCTTTGAGGATCGTGTTGATGCTGTCGGCGATGATCTCGGCGCCGTAGACGCCCCCGACCGGTGTATTGAACCAGTCGTTGGTCAACGCAGAGGTCTCCCCGATAATGACGATCTTGCCCGCCACCCAGTCCCGGAGCTCCCGCAGGCTCTCCTCGTTCAGGAAGGAGATGTCGAGAAATTCGTGGGCGGTGATCCCCGCCAGCTCGTGGATGAATCGATAGCCGCTGGGGATGGTGGAAAAATCGATCCGGATGTCGCTGAACTGGTTCAGGGGAATGGCCTTCTCCCCCAGGATCAGTTGATCATCCTGCAGGCGGGGCGTCACGTTCAGATAGGCTGCAGCGGCCTTCACCGCCATGGGCCACCCGTCGGACAGATAGACCGCCTCCGGATGGATGCGGAGCCGCCCCAGGACGGTGACCAGCACGCTCGGCGAGGTCATGTTGACGTAGCCGCTTTCGCTGACCGCCCTGAGCCGCGGTGTTGGATAGCTGATGCCCGAGTAGCCCCCCTCCCGGTCGAAGACGAGGCGGGAGGCAAGTATCGAAAGGCTCTCCCGAAGGGCCGACGCGAGGATCAGATCCTCGCCATAGGCGTCGGGAAGGTCGAGAAAAAGATCCACACAGATCACCCGCGCCCCCAGGGTGTTCAGATTGGAGATGATTTTTGCCAGGTCTTTCCGCCGGAGGGGCGCCCTGCCGTACTTCTGGAAGAAGTACTCATCAATGGTGACCAGGACGATTTTATCGATGGGGAAGGTCATCTCCCTTCGGTCGCCGTGGCTGGAGCGAAGGGCATGCCGGAAGGAGATGGCCTGGGATTCCAGGATCGAGAAAGCATCGAAATATTCCGCTGCAACCGAGATGCAGAAGAGCAGAACCAGGCATGCCACCTCGATGGTTCCCAGGCGGGTTTTCATGATATTTGGGAAGCGACTCCGCCGCCTTCAGCACGACACTGCAGCGCTGCCGTCATTATTTCGACCCGTTTTTCAGCCGGTGGTACCGAACGGACTCGCGCTGCCGCGCCTGATCGAGGTGGAGGTCGCTCAGTACCTTGATCAAAAAAGGGCGGATCTCATTGGCTTCGGGATTTTCAGCCATGAATTCCCGGAAGATGTCCATGGCGGCGACCTTCAGGCCCTCGTCATCCATCAGGTTGGCTATCAGGAAGCCGTCCTCGAGGGCCAGCGCCTCGATCTGCTTCCGCTTCTCTGCGACGGTCTGCATCTCGGTTTCGGACAGCCATCTGAGCGTGCCGGCGCGCTTCTGCTGCTGGAGGACTTCCCCCTGGTAGAGGACCGCTACCCGATAGGGATACGTCCCGGGAGCAAGATCCGCCAGGGTGAACCGGACGA
>CAJXSB010000087.1 GCA_913060435.1 uncultured Desulfococcus sp. | reverse complement strand
AACACCGCGGCGACATGAAAATGAGCCGGATGCCATTGCGCGCCTCAAGTCGAATCCGGAACCGATGTCAGCCCCTCGACGCGCTTCACAACCCACGGGTTCAGATCGAAAGGATTCTTCGGGAGAAGCATCGGCGACCCTGCAGCCACGGTTTCCCGTGCCGCAACAGGATGCTGTGGAACCCGTGCCGGGAGAATGGTCTGCTCAGACTCGCGCGGCAACGCAGACGGCGGAAATGGCCCCATCAAGGATACCGCCGATGGTTCAGCCGAAAGCCGGAGATTCCGCCCCGATCCCGCCGGCAGACCAGCCGCCCGTTTCATTGCCGTATCTACACGCAGACCCGGGCATGCGGCCACGATCGTCACCCGGCGGCCCTGGAAGACATCAGACGGATGTTACCATGGAGCCCAATAAAAGGGCCATCCCACCCATGCCGCTCACCCCGGAAACGGCTGAACCGGAAACGAGGGCCGAGATCGAACCGGCAGCGCCGCATGCTGCCCTGGAAGGCCGAACGCTTATCAAGCCCGCGCCTGCGCAGCAGCCCAACTATCCGGTATCGGAGAAACCGACCGTCAAAGCGTCGAGATCCCGTTCCGTTGAAGTGCGCATCGGATCCATTGAAGTCCGGGCGACCGCCCCGTCCCCGCCGGCACCTGCGCCAACACCTCAACCCCAGGGATTCGACAACTATATCGGGCGCCGCAATTACATCACCCGGGAAGAAGGTTGAGGCGGAACCATGAGCGACTACAGAGCCATTGCAGGCGTCAGTTCCACCCTCAAAAGGCTCCTTGAGGACCGCATGGCGGAAAATGTCCCGGCGACCATTGCGCCGCCCGACGTCGATGTGCCGGGTGTCCCGGGCAGGCGGCTCAACCTCTACCTATACCAGGTTACCGAGAATGGCGCTCTCAAGAACCAGGAGATCCCGGGGCATGGGCATCCCGGTGCCTACGGCCATCCCCCCTTGTCCCTGGATCTCCATTACCTCATCACAGCCCATGGAGAATCTCAGGATTCACCGGACGCGGACCTGCAGGCCCAGCAGATCCTGGGGGATGCCATGGGGGTATTGCACGAGTTCGCCACCATCACGCCCCAACTCCGCGCGGACAACGATCCCGGCGGCCCGCGGATCCTGGATCCCAGCCTCGTCGGGCAGTTCGAGCAGATGAAGATTGTGCTCCAGCCATTGACCCTGGATGACCTTTCCAAACTCTGGACCGCCCTTTCCCAAGCCAATTTTCGCCGCTCGGTGGCCTACCAGGTCTCGGTGGTGCAGATTGAGCGCCGGCGGCTGAGGCGCTTTCCGCGGCCCGTGGGAGAGCCCCCGTCCGCGGGAGCAAGGGTTTATGCAGTGCCATTTCGCAGGCCGCAGATTCACGAGATTCGCGTCATCCGCCAGAACGACCCCTTATTGAAGGAAAAAGCGTATGCCTGCGCCCGCATCGGCGATGTCTTGATCCTTAAAGGGAGCAATTTGACTGGCCAAACCGTTCGAGTGGCCTTGGGAGGATTGGAAACCCCGATCAAACCGAAGGCCGACGACCGAATCGAGGTGACGATTCCTGATGAGATTCTTCCCGATGGCACCATCATTCCCGGGAAGCGCCGTTTGCAGCCGGGGCCCCAATCAGCAGGGGTCATCCAGGGTGTCGCCGGGCTGCCGCGGACGGGCGTTCATTCCAACCAGGTTGTCTTTATGTTGGTTCCCTACCTCGAGACCAGCGGCCTGACACTTCAGCTGACCACGGTGCCGCGCACGCTCAAAATCCCTGGAAAACGGCTGTTCAACAAGACCTTCACGGGCGAAACCCTGATCGGTGATGCCCTGGTTCCGAAGGATGATTACCGCAATCCCAAACCAACGGAGATCACGGTCCCATTGCCCGATACGTTGCCGGCTTGGCCGGTACGCTGTCTTGTCTCTGGCGACCTTTCGAGCTTCCCCAGCTTACCGGCCGCGCCGGAAGTGCAAGTCACCATCGGATCCGACGGCCCCCGCACGGCCGCCTTCGATGCCCAGCCCCAAACGTTGGCCGAAGCGGGTCGGCTTCTGCAATCCGCCATCCGAAGCGCGCCTGGAGGGGGGCCGCCCTTCGGGGGTACACGGGTGGCTGACATGAACGGCAGCCGGCTTGTCATCGTACCGGGCGGGTTGGGTGACGTCGTGACCATTGCCCCTTCGGGGACCGACGCGACGACAGCCGGATCGCTCAAGCTCACTGCGGGAGCATCGGCATCGATCCAGGCGTACCTGTCCGGCCTGCTGAAGCCGTTTCCAATGCTGACGGCAAGCCAGCCGGCGCTGCAGGTCACCATAGGCAGCGCTTCTCCCCAAACGATCACGCTGCCGACCCGCCCGACCACGCTGGCAGAGGCCTCAAGCATGCTGAACAAGGCTCTCGGCGCGATTTTCCCCGGCACTCGCGTCACAACCCTGGAAAATCAGCTTCTCATTCTGCCCGGTGTTCCAGGCGGCATCGTCTTTGAAAACATTGCCGGTCTTGATGACACCACCGTAGTGCAGCTCCAGCTGCGTGCGCGCTATCCAGTGCGCGTGCGGGTTGCCGGTGCAGAGAGCGTAGATGAAGCGGAACTGGAGCTTCCCTCATGACGGCAGAAGAGAAGCGCCGGAAAATCGGAGACGAATCCTGGCAGGGAGCCAACCAGGCCTGGCTCGCTGTTCAGATGCAGCGGCTGCGCCTGCTGCTTCAGCGGCGGGTGCTCTGGCTGCGACACCAGTGGGAGCATGATCCGCTCCAGAATTATCAGGGAATGCTGATCACCGACGCCCAGGCCGACAGGCTGATGGCCGGTGACGACCCCCAGGCCGAAGCGCGCTTCTACCGGGAGGAGAAGAACGCCGCCGCCATACGCCGGTCCATCGCGGCGGTGGACCGGGAACTGGGCGGGCTGACAGAGGCGTTGATAGAGGCGGGAAAGCTGCCGGCACTGGAGGGGCTGGTTCACCTGTTCGGGCTCACACCCTTTGAGCGAAACGTGCTGCTCCTCTGCTTTACGCCCGAATGGGATCCAAGATTCGAGCAGCTCTACGCATATGTCCAGGATGAAGTAACGCGCAAATACGCCACGCCCCACCTGGCGCTGACGTTGTTCGTCGACCTCGCGCCCTCCCCTGAACCGGGGGGCGTTGAGGAGGATCTTGCGGCTGCACGAAACAGCTTTCTGCCGGAGGCGCCCCTGCGGCGTTTCCGCCTGGTGACCCTGGAACCCGGCCTGTTTTCTGCCACAGCATCAGCGGCCCGTCCCCTGCGGCTGGATGAACGAATCGCCGACTATCTGCGCGGCATAAACCGTCCGGATGAGCGTATCGCTGACCTGTTGAGGCCGATGCCGCCTGCACTTCCGGCGCCGGTGCACCAAGACCTGGTGGACCGTTTGACCGGCTTTTTTGAATCCGAAGCTTTCCAGGGGCCATGGCCGGTCCTGAATCTCATCGGTCCGTCCGATGTCGGCAAACGGGCTGTGGCCCGGGAATTGTGTGACGGTTTAGGTCTTGAAATCTACGGCCTCGATGTCAAACGACTGGCCGCAGACGGCCACGAGGTTCAGGAGACCATGCGACTGCTGGAACGGGAGGCGCTGTTGTCGCAGTTTTCTTTCTATCTGGATACAAACGAACTGGATCCCAACGACAAAGCGTTGCGGGACGTTATCAGCGGCCTGATCGAACGGCTGGGGGTTTTCCTGATCGTGGGCGGCAGGCAAGGCTGTCAGACGGAACGGGAAATCCTTGCGGTTCACGTATCAAAGCTGGATGCCCGCGCCCAAAACCTATTGTGGCATAAAGCGTTGACGGATTTATCACACGCCCTGAATGGTCATATCGATGCCATCGTACAGCAGTTCGATTTTGGTCCACACGCCATCTCTCAGGTGGTCGCCGCGGCAAAGAACCGTGCAAGGCTCAGAGTGGCCCACGAAGACGTCCGCTTGACGTCTGAAGATTTGTGGGAGGCCTGCCGGGAGCAGGCGGGCTGGCATCTGAACGAACTCGCTCAGCCGATCATCCCCTGCTATACATGGGAGGACATCATCCTGCCCGAGGACGTCCTGCGCCAGCTGCGGGAGATCGCTGCTCAGGCAGCCGACCGGCACATAGTCTATGAGGTGTGGGGGTTTGGCAGAAAGCTAAGCCGTGGGCGGAGCATCAACGCCCTTTTCTCCGGCCCCAGCGGCACGGGCAAAACCATGGCCGCCGAAGTCCTGGCCGATCACCTGAAGCTGGATCTTTACCGCATCGACCTGGCAGGCGTGGTGAGCAAATACATCGGCGAGACAGAGAAGAACCTCGGAAAGGTCTTCGACGCCGCCGAGCAGAGCGGCGCCATCCTCTTCTTTGACGAAGCGGACGCCCTCTTCGGCAAACGCACCGAGGTCAAGGACAGCCACGATCGATACGCCAACATCGAGGTCAACTATCTCCTGCAGCGCATGGAGGACTACCGGGGCCTGGCCATCCTGGCCACGAACCGCAAGTCGCTGCTGGACCAGGCATTCCTGCGGCGGCTTCGTTTCCTGGTCGATTTCCCGTTTCCAGACGTCGGCAGCCGCCGTCGCATCTGGCAGAAGGTCTTTCCGGCGGAAGCGCCGGCAAATGGGATAGACTACGATCAACTGGCCCGACTGGAGATCCCCGGGGGCAACATCCGGAACATCGCCCTCAGTGCAGCTTTCCTGGCCGCAGGCGAAGGCCTAGAGATCGGCACGGCACATATCATACACGCGACCCGGCGAGAATATGCCAAGATCGACAAGCTGGTGACCGAAGGCGAGTTTGGACCCTACTACCATCAGGCAGGCGGATAAGGATCGCTGGAGGAAAGACGAATGACGGAAATCAGGCTGATAATCGACCGCATCATCCTGACCGACCTCGACGTCACGCCCGAACGGGCTGAGCAGATACGGGGATTGGTGGAGACGTCGCTGCAACGCTTGATGGCACGGGACAGCCGGATAGAAGCTCTGCCCCCCAGCGACGTTCATCGCCTGGAGATGCCGGCGATCCACCTGGCCGGAAACCATGGTGATCATCATCTGGCCGAAGGTTTGGCGCATGGTATCGCGCGAGCGATCGGCGGTCTCGGCCGATCGGAAGAACAGCGGGGGAAGCATGCCTGATTTTCAGCGGCGAGATCGTCGAATCCGGGAGCGCCACCCGGTCCGGCCTGCAACGCCTGACCGGGCGAGACCCCATCCGACCTACCCTGTAACGCCGCTGCAGGCTCAACAGCCGGCCCTGAACAACCAGGCCGCGCAGCGATTTGCCCAGTCTTGCCCTCTGGCGTTGCCGGGTCCGAGCCTCTGCCCTTTCGGGGGCACCTGCAGCGCCTGCCCCGCCAAGGTGCAGCCCAAGCTGAAAATCGGCCGACCGGGAGACAAGTACGAGGAGGAAGCCGATCGGGTAGCGGAGCAGGTGATGCGCATGCCGGAACCGCGAGTACAGCGGCAGGTTGAAATGGAAGAGGAAAATGAGGAAACGCTGCAGGCCAAACCACTTGCCTCTCAAATCACACCCCTCGTTCAGAGACAGATCGAACCAGAGGAGGAAGAGGAATCCGTCCAGACAAAGCCGATCACGCGAAGCATTCAGCGCCAAGAAGCGTCGCCTGAGGAAGATAGTGAAGCGCGGATCCAGGCAAAGCAGGCGGGCGGGCAGATGCCATACTTAGGGGCTGGCCTGGCAGCAAGGCTTCACGCTCTAAAAGGGGGCGGAGAGCCACTGCCAGAGAGCGTTCGCAACTACTTTGAACCGAGGTTTGGATATGATTTTGGCCGGGTGCGGGTTCATGCGGATATGTGGGCCGCCGAGGCGGCGCAGGCCCTGAATGCGCGAGCTCTCACATCAGGGCATGATATTTTATTTGGAGCAAGGCAATATGATCCAAAGAGTGCGGCAGGAAGAAAACTCTTGGCGCACGAACTCACCCATGTGGTGCAGCAAACGCACTCGCCCTTGGTCATGAGATCGGACGTCATCGCTCGGAAAAGTGTGATCAAGGAGGAGAAAGCTTTGACCATCAACGCATCTCGACCTCCCGGATATGAACACATTACGTCCCGGACGGCGGCTCTGGCCAAAGAATCGGCAGACAGGATCTTCATTACGGCTTGGGACAACGCCAGGATCGTTGCGGAAGCCAGGAAAAAGGATATCTATCTGCGGAGATTTAGCAGCGATTTAGGACCTGATGTCCAATCGGTCATCGCGAAGACGCTTCTACGGATGCTCAAGGAAATGGACGCACGGGTAGTGGGCCTGCCGCTGAGGTTTAGTAAGGATGGGCTCATATTACCGCCCAAAGGCGTCCGTTGGAGTTCCCCGGAACTCGCAGGTATTGCCGAAGCAATTGATCCGTTTCAAATGCATGAGTTCTGGTCGGCCTATGTAAAACCCTCTCGGCGCCCAAAACCTTCGAGACGACGGATCTACGTTCGCAGGCTCAAGGAAGCTGTTTCTAAATTGAGAAACGTCATGTTCGGTCGTGCAGAAGAAAACCGGTTCGATCACGAGTATTGGGAGGTGCGTCCCGACCCATATTCGAGATTCCAGCAGATGTTGGTTCTCAGGCGTGGAAAGCATCCGGCAGATGCCATTGAAAAGATTTTTGAACGGTTGAACCGATGGAGTTTATGCTGCGCCCAATTCGTTCAAGTCGCGCAGCTGTATGCGTTGCGTCACGCATACGGCCGAAAGACCTTTCGGAGGATTATGCCGGTATGGATGGCGCGATATCGAAGGAAGATTTTTGCACTCAGAATGCAATGGTCCTCCGGTCTCACAGCAAAAGTGATCCGGACAAGGGAGCGTCCGGATGCCGCCTTCAATCGTATCAGAGGCCGGCAGAGCCGCGGGGTTCGTGAACAAAAAACGGCTGCCACCCTCTTGAAAGAAGCCCCTGTGGGTGCCCGCGTTGCCTGGACAAACCTCCAGGCACAAGGAACGGCTCGGCACCAGAATGCCGTAAAACTCGGACAAAATACCTTTGGAACCCATTTCCCGGGCGGAAGAAAGCGATTTACGAGAGAGCAGATTGAGTCCAGAATGGCCCGATCTACGAATATCAATGCAGATGACCGGTACATTCGGAATAATGTGTTCATCTCCAGAATAGAAATATACCGGACCCCATGAGCGGAATACAAGAGTCCGCAAGCCATCAGATTATTTTTTATTGGTGGTTTGTATCGCATAGACGCTGACAGGTGTCGGCTGGTCGGGAGAATGGAAGAGAAATCATGCATAGGTTTGCGCGACGACAAAGTCGAATCCAGGGTAAACGCCCGGTCAGGCCTAAAAAGCCTGACCGGGCGTTGATCCTGCCTGCTCTCCCTGTAAACCCGCTGCGGACGCAGCAGCTGGCCCTGAGCAACCAGGCAGCACAACGACTTGCTGCCCAAATCACACCGATCGTTCAGAGACAGGTGGAGCAAGAGGAGGAAGAGGAATCTATCCAGGCAAGGCCAATCAACAGCCCCATACAGCGGCAAGAAGATGAACCGGAGGAAGAGAAAGAAGAGCCGATCCAGGCAAAACAGGTTGACGGACACGTGCCATACCTCGTCCCGGGTCTGACAGCGCGCGTTCAAGCGCTAAGGGGAGGTGGCCGGCCTCTGCCCGCTCTGCTCCGCAGTTTTTTCGAGCCGCGTTTTGGATGCGACTTCGGGCGGGTGCGCATCCACACGGATGCACGAGCGGCTGAGGTGGCACGGGCACTGAATGCCCGAGCCTTCACTCGTGGCACCGATGTGGTGTTTGGCGCGGGGCAATATGCGCCGGGGACCGCTGCCGGTCGGCAGCTGCTATCCCACGAGTTGAGCCATGTCGTTCAGCAAAAAGGCATAAGCCCTGCCGGAAGCGGGCAAAAAGGAGACGGACCGGCAGGACGAGGCATGCCCATGGTCCAATTGGCACCGGTGCGGACAGGAAGACATACGGCAGTGGTTCGTGTCCGATGGTCGTGGCACACCAGCACATTTTTTCAACGGTTGATCAGGGCGGTTTCACGCAACCGGGCTTTTCGTGGAATTCCCAGCAGATCATTATGGCAACCCTTTTCCAATGCCACGAGAAGATTCCATGGTGGGGTGGGAACAGCGCTATGGCGCAAGCTCCTGGTCAAGGGAAAGCAAGTCCGGTTTCGTGTATCGGCTTTGTACACCCCTGGCAGGTATATGCCGGTTTCCGATGTACAGATCCAAGTCATCAGCGCCGTCACTTCCGGTGCCTTTCAGGTCAAGAAAATTCCGAAGCCGAGAAAACCGAAAGTACCTTGGATTCCTTCCCCGCCTTGGACAATGAAGATGCTGAAGGCGTGGCGCGAAAAGGAACTCAAAGGTGAAAAACTCGCTTGGCGCAGGATGCAGATACGTCAGAAATTCTTTGCAGGAATGCAAGTCGTTCGTCACTGGAAAAAGAGGTACGGCAGGTGGGATCGCCCTATGGATGAATGGACTTACTGGCTTTACGACAATATGATTCGTGGGTACTACCCGAAGCAGCTCTGGCGCAACTTTCTGGCGGAAAGGGCCAGGAAGGGAGGCCATATGAAGCAGAAAGTTTACGTTAAACCCTGGGGACAGCTCTCGGCTCTGGAAAAGATGAAGACGCAATTTCTCTACTATACCTACGAATTGGAAAGCAGGGACCCGACGAGTGTCGAGTTTCACGAACCGTATACCCGGTACATCAAAGACCCGAAGAATCCCACCCTGGTTGAACCACCCGCCGGGGCGCAGACCTATCTCATCGACGGCAAGAAGTATGGTGTCGTACCGGTGGTCAGCAACAATAAGTTGAGAGATAAAATCTCCGACCTTCGCAAAAAGCTTTTACGTGCAGGCGTCAAGATAAGGGAGTAAACAGATGCCATCTGAATTCCCCCGCAGCCCCAAATTTCTGAAAGGCGCCCTGGTGTCGTTCCCCTCCCAGTTCCTGGGGCCGGTGCCGAACGTGATCGTTTTTCAGTACAACCCGGATCAGCTCAGCCGCACGCTCTCCTACAGGAATCCGCCCCCCCAGCCGCGAAATGCGGGGGCGGCCCGGGAGGACGTTCATCGCGTCGAAGGCCCGCCGGTGGAAACGATCAGCCTCACCATCGCCCTCGATGCCGCGGACCAGCTGGCTGAACCGGCCAAACATCCCCATACCGTTCAGCTGGGGCTGCATCCAGCCCTGGCCGCGCTGGAAATGCTCCTCTATCCGCCCGGCACCCAACAGCTGCCGGGCCCGGCGACGACCATTGAGGTGACCCGTTACGACCTGCCGCTGACGCTGTTCGTCTGGGGCAAATCGCGGGTGGTGCCGGTGCACCTGACAACCTTTTCGGTGACCGAGCAGGCGTTCGATCAACAGCTCAACCCGATTCGGGCCAAGGTGGAACTGGGCATGCGCGTGCTGACAGACATGGAACTTCTGCAGACGAGCCTGGGTCGCAACGTTTACCTCGCCTATCAAACCCAAAAAGAGGTCCTGGCCCGGCTGAACCTGGTCAGCAGCGCGGAACAGGTGCTGGGCCTGCTGCCGTTTTAAGGAGGCGCCGATGTTTTTCAAGGGAAGCCGTTATGCAACGGTAGGTGAACACAAGATCACCGACAGTGACGGACGGGAGATCCACTACAAAAAGATCCGCTTCATCCCGAAGACCGAGGCGCAGATGGGCCATACCGTCCACCAGGGAGAGCGGCTCGACCATATCGCCCATCGCTACTACCAGGACCCCGAGCGCTTCTGGCGCATCTGCGATGCCAACCTTGCCATGTGGCCGGACGATCTGGTCGCCGAACCCGGGCGAACCATCCGGATTCCGCCTTCGGGAGAATAGCTGTGACCGCCATATCCTACGGGATGCATATCGACGGCCGGCCTGCCGATCCGGATCTGCTGGCCGCCGTTCAGCAGATCGAGGTGGAGGATCATGCCGATATGGCCGACATGCTGCGCCTGAGCCTGGCCATCGGCGTGCGCAAGGACAGCAGCGGATGGAGCGTGCTGGATGAGGATCTTTTTCGGCGGCTGACGAACATCAAGGTCAACATGGCGGTGGGCAGCGGCGCCGCCGAGCCGCTCATCGATGCGTACGTCATCGAGACCCGTGCGCGGATTTCAAACGGCCCGGGGCAGTCGACCCTCGACATTCTGGCGATGGATCCCACGGTGCTGATGAATCTCCAGGAAAAGATCCGGCCCTGGCCGGACATGGCCGACAGCGACATTGCCAGGGCCGTCTTCGGCGAGCACGGCTTTACGGCCAAGGTGGCCCCGACGCAGCCCGCGCGACAGGTGGTCGATTACGCCACGATCCAGCGGGGTACGGACATCCAGTTTCTGCGTCATCTGGCATGGCGCAACGGGTGCGAGTGCTATGTGGAGATCCATCCGGCGACGTCGGCTGTCGAAGGGCATTTTCATCCGCCACAACTTCAGCAACCGCCCCAGGGGGTCCTGTCCATCAACATGGGCGAGGCCACCAATGTGAACCGCTTCGAAGCCCGCTACGATATGCTGCGACCCACGACCGCCCAGATCACCGGGCTGGATGTGGAAACCCGGGCCGACCAGCCGGCCCGGGTGGAGAGCCCCTCCCAGGACCGGCTCGGCAAAGAGACCGCCTTCTGCAGGGATCGACCGCGCCGGATCCTGCTCAGCCGGACGGGCCTCACCCAGGCAGGAGAACTGCAGATCCACGCCCAGGCGGTGGTGGACCGTTCCGCCTGGGCCATCACCGCCGACGGGGAGCTCAATACAGTGGCCTACGGCGGTATCCTGCGGGCCAAACGTCCGGTAAGCGTGCGCGGGGCCGGCAGGCAGTTCAGCGGAACCTACTATGTGGAAAAGGTGCTCCATACCTTCGGCGGCGAGGGATATTCCCAGCATTTTACGCTTCGCCGCAACGCGCTGGGGCTGACCGGCCAGGAGCGTTTCAAGAAAAACGGCGCATCGCGGTGAACGACATAAAGCATTGCCCGCCAGGATCGGGGAGGCGGTGAGAGGATAGCGATGAGACCGACAGCAGAAGACCGGAAGAGAAGAGGGCCGTTTTCAATGGAGGCGGACCGCCTCTACGGAAAGTACCGGGGCACCGTCAAGGATGTTGAGGACCCGAAAAACCTTGGCCGCCTCAGGGCCCGGGTGCCCGAGGTGCTGGGTGAGGAATTGAGCAACTGGGCCCTCCCCTGTGCGCCCTATGCCGGGAACGGCGTCGGCATGTTCGCCGTGCCCCCTCTCGATGCCGGGGTATGGATCGAGTTCGAGGCCGGCGATGTCTCCCGGCCGATCTGGAGCGGCTGCTGGTGGGGCAGTGACCAGCCGCCGAAGGATGAACAGGGTACAGCAGCCACGCCCCCCCTCAAGATCATTCGCAGTGAAAAGGGGTTGATGATCTTGCTGGATGACAGCAGCCAGACCATCACCCTGAGCGACGAAAACGGCGGCAACATGGTAAGCATCCAGGTGCGGCAGGGGCGGATCACCATACAGGGCGGCGTCAAGGTCGTGGTCGAGGCGCCGCAGATCGAACTGGTGGAAAACGGCGCCCACCCGGTGGTATTTGGAGATCAGCTTCTGCAATATTTGAATCAGTTTGTGGCCGCATTCAATATGCACACCCATCCCGGTGAGCTGGCATTGGCGGTTTTCCCGATAACACCCGCACCGCCGGTGCCCGCCCCTTTTCCGCCGGCAACGCCCGCACTGCTGTCGAAAAAGGTAACGGCGGGATAAAAGGAGAAAGCATATGAGCCTGTATCCGGGTAACCCGCGAAAACTGGCGGACGGACGGTATGTACTGGACGATACGGCACTCACGAACAGCATGGCCGAAGCGATCGAAGAAGAGATGGCCTATGTTTACAAAAAAATCAAGGGTTCCTCCCTGCCGGATGCAGGCCAGGAGGACCGACGACTCCTCTTTGTCGCCATCGCACGAGGGATATTGAAGTATCTGGCCGAACACCAGGAAGCCATTGATGCGCTCCCGGGTGCGGGGGCCTCGGCCCACACCCACGACGTGACCCTCAACGTGACCCTGAACAAACACACGAAACACAGCTGAAGGGCCGGAACAGCATGCCGAAATCATATATGGACCATCCATTTCATCTCGACGGGCGCGGGCGTGCAGCGACCACCGGTGCCGAAGACCACGTCCGCGATATGATCTACCAGGTGCTCTTCACCAACCCTGGTGAACGGGTCAACCGGCCCGACTTCGGCTGCGGTCTGCGGCAGCTGGTCTTTATGCCCAACAGCGACGTGCTGGCCGCAACCACCCAGTTCCTGGTGCAGGGCGCCCTGCAGCGCTGGCTGGAGGATGTCATTCAGGTGGAACAGGTTCGGGTCACCTTTAAGGAGGAGCGGCTGGTGGTGGAGGTGGTCTATGTCCGCCGGGATACCGGCCGGCGACAACACGACCAATTCCTCGCGCCTGGAGGCGGCGCATAAGCAAAGGTGATTATGGCGGATTTTCCAAATCTTGTCGGTGACGACAGCGCGCGGCGTGACCAGCTGCAGAAACATCCGACCCTCAACGGCATTGACTATATCGAGGTGTCGGCTGCAGACCTGGAGTCACAGCGCCACCTCCACGTCCATTTCATCAAGTCGCCGCCGCCCGCCGAACTGGTCGGCAGCCCCAACCGCTTTCGAATCTCGGGCGGCACCCGTCTCCAGAACATCCAGGTCCTCGAGGCAAC
>CAJXSB010000086.1 GCA_913060435.1 uncultured Desulfococcus sp. | reverse complement strand
TGGAAGGACCCCTGTGACCGGATCGCCGCCAAAAAAGCCTCCTGGACCAGGTCCTCGGCCGCGGCAGGGTCTTTTACGCGGGCCAGTGCAAAACGGTAGAGCCCGTCCCCGTATTGGTCGACCCAGAACTCGGGCTGGTCCGGCAGGTCATCTCGGCGGTCTGCCATTTTGTTCGCCTCCTGGAATGAACGCCCGACATCGGCACACGCCGGAGATCATTCAAATTCAAAAATAATAGGTCACCCACGCATAGGCGGCGTCGGCGGGAACCGCCCAGAGATCCGTCCCAGAGATGGGGAAGCCGCCGTATTCCGTTCCGTCGCCCCCCCAGTAAATGGTGGCGCCGGTGATGACCTCGATGTCCTGGGTGACGCTCCAGGCGCACCAGGGCTGGACAATGCCCGACGGATCCCGCAGGTTGTTGATCGCCGTTACGTAGACATTGAACAGTGGGTGGAGCTCCACGCCGACATGGGGGGTGAGGTAGAGCCGCCCCAGGGTGAAAACCTCCCCCCGCGCCAGCGCATCGAGGAGATCCGGATCGGCGGGCACCTGGCTGTACTCTGTCACGCCCAGCCCATTGTAATAGATTTCCACAAATCCGTAAAAGTTTTTACCCCATCCGGTCCACGAGACGTCCATGTTGGCCACGGCGGAGAAGTATCCTCCCGAGGGGCTTTCGTCGGGGAGGACCGTCCAGGTGGCATCGAAACGCCAGGCCGCAGCCCCGATGTAACCGACGGCGCCGGCGCCGGCCACGATGTTTTCATGGTTCCAGGCGGCGAGCATCGTCCATTCCGTGGCCCCCCACGGCATGCGAAGCTTGGCCCCCAGGGCCGACTCATCCCACCGAAGCGCAGCGGTTTCCGGGTTGCGCCGGGGCACCCCGACGGCCTGGAGATCCCCATTCTCCCCGAACGGCAGGGTGACCAGAGCCATATCGTCCCCCACCTTGTAGTCCCGGACCACGTCGGTGGGCGCGAAGGGATTGAAGAGGTCCATGGGGTTGAAGACCATTCCGCTGCCCCAGGTCACGGCCTGGCGGCCCAGGCGGACATTGCCCCAGGGGCGATCGACGGAGAGGAAAAGCCGGTCAAGGCGCTGGTAGAGCGCTCCGTCCGTCCCGTCATCGATCACATGGGTGAGGTCCATCAGCCGCCGGTCGTCCGAAAGGGTCCGGACTTCCGGTGCGAAGAGGCCGCCCGGCCATTGTCCGCCCGTGAGCGCCGCTATCTCCCGCCCTGCCTTCCAGGCGTCTCCCCCGAGCAGGATGGCTTCGTAGTGGGTCTCGAAGCGTCCCCAGTCGCCGAAAAAGAGCTGGTTCTTGAGGCGGAGCTCCCCGGCGCCGTCAAGGTAAGTTCCCGTCCCGACCAGCTGGTAGACGCTCCGGTCATCGGGCCAGGCAAGGCTTCCGCGGAGCCGGAGGTGTCCGCCCCACGACGGCGATAGGGCCGCGTAGGGATCTTCGGCGGGCGCCGTCCGTGCCGCTGCCGTCCGGGTGCCCGGCCAGACGCCCGGCACCGCAGCAGCCCACAGGGCAGCCGCCGCCAGGAGCAGCCGCAAAGATTGCCGGGCCGCCGGCCGCCTCATTTCCGGACATCGTCGGCCACCCGGCCGTCCCGGATCATCACCAGCCGGCGGGCGTATTCCATCACCCGTTCGTCGTGGGTGGAGAAGATGAAGGTCACCTCTTTTTTCTCGTTCATCTCCTTCATGATCTCCAGGAGGCTGATGCCGTTTTTCGAGTCGAGGTTGGCGGTGGGCTCGTCCGCCAGGACAATGGACGGCTCCGCGGCGATGGCCCGGGCCACCGCCACCCGCTGCTGCTGCCCCCCCGAAAGCTCCGGTGGACGCCGGTCGTACATCCCCGAAAGCCCCACCTCGTCGAGTACGGCCCGGGCCCGCTCCCGCCGATCCCGGGCCGGTACGCCCTGGAGCAGCATCACGTACTCCACGTTCTCGAGGGCCGAAAGCACGGGGATCAGGTTGTAGGCCTGAAAGACGAAGCCGATCCGGTGGAGGCGCAGCTCCGCAAGACCGGCGGCGCTCATCCGGTCGAAATGCCGCCCGTCCACGATGATCTCCCCGGCATCGGGGGCATCCAGCCCGCCCATGAGATTCAGGATCGTGGTCTTGCCCGATCCGGAGGGGCCGGCCAGGGCGGCGAATTCCCCCTTTTCGATGGAAAGGCTGATGCCCCTCAGGGCAGGCACCGAAATTCTCCCCTGCTGGTAGGTTTTGACGACATCCCTGCAGATCACCATATCCATGGTCGGTCCCCCTCCCCTCTATCCCTTCACACCCTCGCCATGGCCGACACCGGGGTGATCCGGGCGGCCTTGAGCGCCGGGTAGAGGCTCACGATAAGGCCCAGCACCCAGACGGTCAGGTTGGCCTCCAAAGCGCCCGCAAAGGAAAGCGCCGGGTAGATCACCCGGGGCATCCCCGCATACTCGACCCCGGCGGCGAATGCCGAGAGATCGATGCCGTTCTCCCCGATCGCGGCCACGGCCGCCACAGCAAGGGCGTTCCCGGCGGCCATCCCGATGGCCAGGAGCAGGCCGGACTCGACCAGCACCTCCCGCACGATGCCCCCGGGCGTCATTCCGAGGGCCCGCATCAGTCCGAACTCACGCATCCGCTCAAACACCGCCATGAGCAGGGTGTTGATGATGCCGAACCCCATGGCGATGAAAACCACCAGGTACCAGATCGCCGTAAAGGTGTCGTTCATTTCGATATAGGCGGTGAGCATCGGCAGAAGCTCCCGCCAGGTAAGGATCTCGTAACGCTCCGGCAGCGCTGCGGCAAGGGCGCGGGCCACCGGGTCCGGGTCCGCCCCGTCGGGAAGGAGGACGGCGATCTCCGACACCCCCTCCCCGAGCCCCAGCATCTCCTGTGCCGCCGCGAGGGATACGAAGACAAACTGCTTCTCCGTGGCCTCCAGCTCCGCCCGGAACACGCCGGCAATGGTGAAGGCCCGGGAGGCCATCTCCCCGTCGGCGGCCTGGGACATGAGGACCAGCTTGCGGCCGACGCGCGTTTCGAATGTTCCGACCAGGGCTCGCCCCACCAGAATCCCGTAGGGATCGCCGGGTGAAAGCCCCCGGCCTTCGGTCACCGCCCCGCCGATGAAGGAGACGGCGGCCTCCCGCTCCGGCTCGATGCCCACCAGGCTCACCCCGGCGGAATGCCGGGCGTTGCCGGCGACGGCGCTGACCCGGACCCGTCGGCTCCACCGGGCATCCGGCATCCGCACCGACGCCAGGGCCGCCTGGGGCTCGGACGGGTCTTCCATGGTGTTCTCCACCACAGGGTCGTCCCGATACCCGTGCTGGTGAATCTGGAGGCTCCCCACCAGCGTGGCGATGCTGGTGCGGATCATCTGCTCTCCCACACCCGCCATGAGCGCCCCGATGAAGATCATGCTGAAGACGCCGACAGCCACCGCCGTCAGGATCACCATCGTCCGCCGGGAATTCCGCCAGAGATTCCGCCATGCCATCCGGAGCGTCATCATCCGCCTCTCCTCCATCGGCTAGACATGCGTCATGGCCTCGACCGGGTTGAGCCGCCGCACCCGGAGGGCGGGCCAGAGCGCCGCCCAGAAGGTAATGAAGCAGACCAGCAGCGGTCCGATCAGCAACGACGGCGCTGTGAGGACCGGGTGCATCCGGCCGGAGATGCCGTATTGCCTTAAGATATCGGCGGCGCTGCCGAAATCGATCCCAACCGCCTCGAAATAGAGCGTCACCGCGCTCCCCAGGAGCATGCCGGCGGCCATACCCATGAGGGTCATCATCATGGATTCGGTGAGAAGCAGCCGGGTCAGGCGGCCCGTGGTGGTGCCCATGGCCATGAGAACGCCGAACTCCCGGGTCCGCTCGAAGATGGCCATCAGGAAGGTGTTCATGATGCTGAAAGCCACCACAATGATGAGCATCAGGTAGAAGATGAGGCCGCTGACGAGATCGAGGTAGATGCCCTGGGCCAGCCCCGGCATCAGGGCCTTCCAGTCGAGGACGGCGAGGGGTTGCGTCTTTTTCTCCCGGGACAGGCGCTCGAGGTCCATGGCGAGGCGCCGCTCCACCGCCGGCACCGCCCAGATGGAAGGGGTGACGCCGACCACCTCGTGGACCGCCCCCCGCATGGCGTAGAGCTCCTGGAAATAGTCGAGGGGGATGTAGAGGGCGCTGCGGTCGAAATCGTCCTGGCCGGACGAAAACGTCCCCTTGACCGTCACGACCGTCGCGGCGATGGACCCGTCCCGGCCCTGCCCCAGGAGGGTGACGTCGTCACCTACGCCGACCCGGAGGTTCCTGGCCAGGAGCGCTCCAACCAGTGCTGCCGGGCCGTCGCCGGGCTCGAGGAACATGCCCTCGCGCACCAGGGTCTGAATGGTGGAGACCCCGGGCTCCCGCGCGGGGTCGATCCCCGTGACGGAGATCCCGTAGGTCCGGTCCTCCGACGAGGCCAGGGAAAAGGCGTTGGCCCGGAAGGTATGGGCGGTCACATCGGGGATGGTGTCGAGGCACCGGACCACCGCCGCCGGGTTCTCCACGACCCGACGGACCTCCCGCTTCTCCTGGTACCCGGGGGCCTGCACCTGGAAATAGCCGGTGTGGACCTTGACCGCAGTGTTGATCATGGCCTCGTAGGCACCGAACTGAAACGAGAGCATGAAGACGAGAAGGGCGCAGGCAAAGGCGATGGCCGCCATGGTCAGCAGCGACCGCCGCCGGTTCCGCCAGACATTCCGCCACGCCATCCGGAGGTGCATCGCCAGGCCGCCTACCGCCGCACGGTCCTGAGGGAGGTGATGGTAAAAAGGCGGTCGGGCAGGGTGTCGAGGAACGCGATCTCCTTGTATACGATGGCGGTGTAGGACCCGGGCTCGTCGACCTTCTGCATGGTCATCCGCCGGGGAAACATCCGGCCGCTCATCATCTGGATGCCCTCGGATGCCAGCCGCTTGACCGGCCTGCCATCCTCGTCGTAGAAGACCTGCTCCAGCAGCACCTGGTCCTCCCGGATCTTCAGGCGCTGCATCCCCCAGATGACCGGGGCCCGGGGCCGTGGCTCGGACCGGATGACATAGACGGTTCTGCCCTCATGCGTCTCGGTGCCCTCGAGGTAGTGGTCGTAGTCGTGGAGCAGGCTGTCGGATTTGGCCAGGTCGTTGTTGGAGAAATCCGATCCCATCCAGGACTGGGACATCATCGACGGCGGCAGCTTGATCACCCGGTTGATCTTGGGGCTGTAGGTCCACATCTCGCTTCCCTTTTTGAGGGTGCCGTTGCCCCGGTCCCGGGGCGGAGCGGTGATCCGGAAGATGCTCTCCTTTTCGCCCTTGGTCCACCCCCGCAGGGTCATCCGCCGCTCCCAGTCGGGTCGGTGGATGATCATCTCGACGGTGGATACCGAGGACTTCCCCCGCATATGGTTGAAGGACTCCCGTACGATGCGCGCGCCGTCCTCCAGCATCGACGCCCCGGCCACCCCCGCCCCCATGCCCGCTGGGATCCCGATGCCCGTCAATAGCCCAATGACCGTCAATAGAAGGACCAGCCCCGCCTGGAGCCCCTGTTTTCGTTTCATCATGACCATTGACGCCCCTTCCCCGCCGCGGTCCTCATTCGGACGGATCCATGTCGAAGTCGAACCGGCCGGCAGGGCCTGCCGCGAATGCGTTCACCAGGCCCCGGTACTCCGCCATGATCTCCGCGACGATGCGGCCTGCCGGCAGAACCCCCCGGATCTGGGCCGAGACCTGGCCGATCTCCAGCTCCCCCGTGTCCATGTCCCCTTCGAACATGCCCCGCTTGGAACGCCCCCTTCCCAGCAGCGCCCGGAGTCCATCCACGGAGGCGCCCTCGGCATAGGCCTGTTCGATGGTGTGATAGAACGGATTCCGGATCATCCGGACCGGCGTCAGCTCTTTGAGGGTGAGGACGGTTCCGCCCTCTGGGGTCTCGACGACCCGCTGCTTGAATGCCGGATGGGCCGACGACTCGTCGGAGGCCACGAACCGGCTGCCGATCTGAACCCCCTCGGCGCCCAGCACCATGGCCGCCAGCATGGCCCTGCCCGTGCCGATGCCGCCGGCCGCAATAACCGGGATGTCGACGCTTTCGGCCACCTCGGGGACGAGGCAGAGGGTCGTGGTCTCCTCCCGGCCGTTGTGTCCGCCCGCCTCGAACCCCTCGGCCACGACCGCGTCGACGCCGGCGTCCTCGGCCTTCTTTGCAAAAGCCGCGCTGGAGACGACATGGACCACCGTTCGCCCGTTCTCTTTGAGCATCCGGGTATACTTCCGGGGGTTGCCGGCCGACGTGAAGACCACGGGCACCCCGGCGGCCAGGATCCTTTCAATATGGGCCTCCAGATCCGGGTAGAGCAGCGGCAGGTTGACCCCGAAGGGGCGGTCCGTGGCGTTGCGGCATTTGGCGATGTGCTCGGCCAGCACGTCGGGATACATGGACGCGGCCCCGATGATGCCGAGCCCGCCTGCGTTGGAAACCGCCGATGCCAGCTGCCACGGTGAACACCAGACCATTCCGGCCTGGATCAGGGGATACCGGACGCCAAGCAGCCGGGAGACACGGTTCCGTGTCGTCATGGACGCCTCCTTCCGGGTGGAAAATTCACTGGACGGACTTGCGCCGTCCGGGAATCTGATGCAATTTAAATAGGCTTGATGCGTATCCGCGAGTCAGTGCATTCAACGCAGCCGGCATACGTTCCGGCCGGCTTGCGGCGATAGCTGCAGCGCGGCGCAGGTTTCTATCGGATACCTTCAACCACTATAGTGGAAGTGCTGGGATGATTCAAGAAACAAACGCGGGAGGAAAAAGGAGCCCCCGGAAATGGCTCCTGGCGCAGGCCCGGCCGGCGCGGGCGTGGATCGTGCTGACCATCGGTCTGGGAATCGCCGCCGGCGGCCTCCTCGTCATCCAGGCGAAGCTCCTCGCCGGCATCGTCCACGGCGCCTTTATCGAGGCCCTGCCGGTCCGTTCGCTGACCCCCCTTTTCGCTGGATTCGCTGCGGTGGTCGCCGGTCGGGCCGGGATCGGATGGATGCGTGAGACGGCGGGTTTTCGTGCCGGTGCGGCCGTCCGGGCGTCGGTCCGGATGTCGATCATGACGCACCTGCTGGCGATGGGCCCGGCCGCCATGGCGGGCGAGCGGACGGGCGCCCTGGCATCCGTCGCCATGGAGCAGGTCGAGGGGCTGCACAGCTTCTTTGCCCATTACCTGCCCCAGACAGCCCTCGCGGTGGCCGTTCCCCTGCTCATCGTCGCGTTCGTCTTTCCGGTAAGCTGGGCTGCCGGGGGCCTCCTCCTCCTGAGCGCCCCCCTGATCCCGCTGTTTATGATGCTGGTGGGCATGGGCGCCGAGAGCATCAGCCAGCGCCATTTCCAGGCCCTGGCCCGCATGAGCGCCCATTTTCTCGACACCCTCCAGGGCCTTCCCACCCTCAAGCTCTTCCACCGGAGCCGGGAGGAGAAAAAGAATATCGCACGCGTCTCCGGGGAATTCCGCCGACGGACCATGGCGGTCCTCCGCGTCGCCTTCATTTCATCGGGAGTGCTCGAATTCTTCAGTGCACTCTCCATCGCCCTGGTCGCAGTTTTTCTGGGCATGCGCTACCTCGGCTACGTCGACTTCGGCACCTACGGCGCCCCCCTCACCCTGGCGGGGGGGCTCTTCATACTGCTCCTGGCACCGGACTTCTACATGCCCCTGCGGGAGCTCGGCACCCATTACCATGCCCGGGCCGACGCCATCGGGGCTGCCGAAGCCATCGTGGCGCTCCTCGACCGCCCCCTGCCGGGCGGGGGAATCAATGAATTCACCCTCGGATCCCAGGGCCTCCATATCATGTGCCGGGACCTCCACCTCGCCTATGACGCCGGCCGCCGCCCCGCCCTCGCCGGCGTCGACCTCACCCTTGCGCCCGGGGAGAAGATCGCCCTGGTCGGCACCAGCGGCGCCGGGAAGAGCACCCTCCTCCACCTCGTCCTGGGATTTCTTTCACCCGATCAGGGAGAGATCCGGATCAACGGCTGCGATCTCCGGGAGTTCTCCCTGCCGAGCTGGCATCGACAGATCGCCTGGATCGGCCAGCGCCCGGCCCTCTTCCACGGCACCATCCAGGAGAACATCCGGATGGGACGTCCCGACGCTTCGATGGAAAAGGTCCTGGCAGCCGCCCATGCCGCACGGGTGCTGGAATTTGCCGATCGCATGCCCGCAGGCCTCGACACCGCCGTGGGGGAGAGGGGGGCGGGCCTTTCCCGGGGCCAGGCCCAGCGCGTGGCCCTGGCCCGGGCATTTCTCAAGGAGGCCCCCCTCATCCTGATGGACGAACCCACCGCCGGCCTCGACCGCAACAACGAGGCCATGGTGATGGCGGCCATGGAAAGACTGGCCGAGGGGCGGACGCTCCTGATGGCGACCCATCGACTCGCCACCCTCGAATCCGCCGACCGGATCCTGGTGATGGCGCAGGGGCGGATCGTCGAGGCAGGCGCCTATGCCGAACTGGCAGCCCTGGAAGGCGATTTCAGCCGTTTCATCCGGGAACATCATGGGAGGCATGATGGGTAGGCTGATCCGGGATCTCGGCCCCTTTGTCCGACGCTTCCGGCCCCAGTGGCGCTGGATGGCCCTGGGCACCGGCCTCGGCCTTGTCACCGTCGCCGCCAGCATCGGCCTGATGTCGCTTTCGGGGTGGTTCATATCCGCGGCAGCCTTTGCCGGCCTCTCCCGGGAGACCGCCCACCTGTTCAACTTCTTCTACTCCAGCGTCGGCGTCCGCATCTTCGCCTTTGCCCGGACCCTGGGGCGATACGGGGACCGGGTCATCTCACATGACGCCACCTTCCGCATCCTCGAAAACCTGCGGGTCTGGTTCTACGACCGGATTGAGCCCCTGGGTCCGGGCCCCCTCGGGGGCTTTCGCTCGGGCGACCTCCTGAACCGGATCATTTCGGACATCGACGCCCTCGACAACCTCTATCTGCGGGTCATCCAGCCCACCGTCGTAGCGCTGATCCTGCTGCTGGCACTGCCCGCCTTTCTGTTCCCCTTCGATCCGTGGGTCTCCCTTGCGGCCTTTGCCGGCATACTTGCCGCCGCCGTCGGCGTTCCGCTGATTTCCGGCAGGATGGGCGCCCCCATCGGCCGGGAGATGGCGGTTCGCACGGCCGCCCTGCGCACCCGGATCGTCGACGGCCTCCAGGGCGCGCCGGAGCTCGTTGTCTTCGGCGCCTCCGGCCGCTACCTGGATGGGTTTCGGCAGGAGAACGCGGAGCTGATCGAGGACCAGCATCGGATGAGCCGCATCCAGGGTACTGCCGTCGCACTGACGACCCTCCTCTCGGGGCTGACGGTGGGGGCCGTCCTCTGGCTGGGAGCGGCGGCGGTTGCACGCCAGTCCATGGACGGTGCCGTCCTCGCCATGGCGGCCATGGCGGTGCTCGCGGCGTTTGAGGGGGTCGTTCCCCTGCCCGCCGCCTACCAGTTTATGGGGCGGACCCGCGAGGCGGCCGTTCGGCTGACCGAGATCGTCCAGACCGAGGCCGCCGTCGTCTTTCCCGAAACCACGACGCGCCCGCCGCACACCCATGACCTGGTCTTCGAGAATGTCGCTTTCCGCTATGCTCCCGGCGCCCCGAGGGCCCTCGACAGGGTCTCCTTCCACATTCCCCAGGGCGGGCGGCTTGCCGTGCTGGGGGAGACCGGCGCCGGCAAGAGCACCCTGGCCAACCTCCTCGTCCGGTTCTGGGATCCCGACGAAGGCCGGATCCTTATCGGCGGCGAGGAGATCCGCTCCTTCAGCGAAGCCGACCTCCGGCGGATGATCACCGTGGTGTCGCAGCAGGTCCACCTTTTCAATGCCAGCATCCGGGACAACCTCAAACTCGCCCGCTCGGACGCATCCGAGGCCGATATGAAAGCAGCCCTTTCCGCCGCAAACCTGCTCGAGGAGGTGGAGCGCCTTCCCGATGGTCTGGACACCTGGATCGGCGAAGGCGGCCGCGAACTCTCGGGCGGGCAGGCGAGGCGGCTTTCGGTGGCGAGGGCCCTGCTTCACGATGCGCCCATCTGGGTGCTCGACGAGCCGACCGAGGGGCTCGACACCGTGACCGAGGCGGCGATGATGGGCGCGCTCTACCGGCACACCCGGGGCCGGACCCTCATCCTGATCACCCACCGCCTCCCGCCCTGCCGGATGATGCTGGCGGATGCGGCCCAAGGGGGAGTAGCGGCGCCCACGGCCGCCGTGGCCGTGCTGGACCGGGGACGGTTCACGGCGGGACCGCCGCCGGATCTTTCTTTTTGACAAGGGCTGCAATCTATCTTAATTCAGCCAGAGAGTTCCAGGCTGGTGACGGCTTGGATCACCCCAATGACAGCAATGGAGGCCCCATGGCAAAACATCTTACGGACAGCGGACATCCCATGCTCTCTTCACTGCCGCCTTCGCGGATGAAGAAAGGGAAAATTGTATCGGCGGAGGAGGCCGTCCAGGTCATCCGCGACGGCGACACCGTCGCCACGGGCGGTTTTGTGGGCATCGGGTTCCCGGAGGAAATCGCCATCGCCGTGGAAACCTATTTCCAGGAAAACCAGCATCCCCGGGACCTGACCCTCGTCTATGCCGCCGGCCAGGGCGACGGCAGCATCCGGGGACTCAACCACCTGGGACACGAGGGCCTGGTCCGGCGGGTCATCGGCGGGCACTGGGGCCTGGTGCCCCGGCTCCAGAAGCTGGCCGTCGACGGCAAGATCGAGGCCTACAACCTGCCCCAGGGCGTCATCGCCCACATGTATCGGGACATCGCGGCCCACAAGCCCCGGACCATCACGACGGTCGGCCTCGGCACCTTTGTGGACCCCCGAAACGGCGGCGGCAAGATCAACCCCCGGACCACCGAGGAGCTGGTGGAGCTGGTCCACTTCGACGGCGAAGAGTACCTCGCCTACAGGACGCTGCCCATCAACGTCGCCATCCTCCGGGGCACGACGGCGGACACCGACGGCAACATCACCATGGAGAAGGAGGCCCTGACCCTGGAGTCCCTGGCCATCGCCACCGCCGCCCGCAACTCCGGCGGCTTCGTCATCGTCCAGGTGGAGCGGATCGCCGAGCGCGGCACCCTCAACGCCCGCCAGGTCAAGATCCCGGGCATCTTTGTCGACTGCGTCGTGGTGGCCCGGCCGGAGCACCACCACCAGACCTTCGGGGAGGTCTACAGCCCGGCCTTCAGCGCCGAGATCCGGGTGCCCATGCAGTCCGTCGCACCCATGGATATGAGCGACCGCAAGATCATCGCCCGCAGGGCCGCATTCGAGCTGCAGGCCAACAGCGTCGTCAACCTGGGGATCGGCATGCCCGAGGGGATCGCCAACGTGGCCAACGAGGAGAAGATCCTCGATGTCCTCACGCTGACGGCCGAGCCCGGCGTCATCGGCGGCCTGCCCGCCGGCGGGCTCAACTTCGGGGCCGCCGTCAACACCGACGCCGTCATCGACCAGCCCAGCCAGTTCGACTTCTACGACGGCGGCGGGCTGGACATGGCCTTCCTGGGGCTGGCCCAGTCGGACCGCGCGGGAAACCTCAATGTCAGCAAATTCGGGCCCAAGCTGGCCGGCGCCGGCGGCTTCATCAACATCAGCCAGAACGCCAAGAAGGTCGTCTTCGTGGGGACCTTCACCGCCGGCGGCCTCCAGGTCGCCGTCCAGGACGGCCGAATCGAGATCGTAAAGGAGGGCAAGGTCCGGAAATTCCTCGACCAGGTCGAGCACGTCACCTTCAGCGGCGACTACGCCGTCAAAAAGGGGCAGCCGGTCCTCTACATCACCGAACGCTGCGTGTTCCGGTTGACGCCCGAAGGGATGGCCCTGATCGAGATCGCCCCGGGCATCGACCTCGAGAAGGACATCCTGGCGCACATGGACTTCATACCGGTCATGGAAACGCCCCCGAAGCGGATGGACGAACGGATTTTTCAGCCGGATCCCATGGGCCTAAAGGACGACCTGATCACCATCTCCATCGAGGACCGCATGACCTATGATCCGGCCGAGAACATCATCTTCATCAATTTCGAAAACTACGCCGTCACCACCAGCGATCATGTGCGGGAAATCGAAGCCATGGTCGAAAACATCGTCCAGCCCCTGGGCAAAAAGGTCTACGCCGTCGTCAATTATGACAATTTCACCATTGCCCCCGATGTGCTCAACGAATATATCTATATGGTGAAAGGGCTGGTCGACCGCTTCTACACCAGCGTCACCCGGTACACGACCTCCACCTTTCTCCGGATGAAGCTCGGGGATGCACTTGCGAAAAGAAATGTCTCCCCCCATATCTACGAAAGCAGGGCGGAGGCCCAAAAGGCCCTCGGCCTTGCATCGAAAGTCGAAAAAGCGTGAAGCACTCTCTCAGATCCCTGTTCAAATGGCTGCTCTGGTCTGCCGCCGCCCTCGCCGTCATCGGCATCTCTGCGCTGATATGGATCCGGCTTCAACCGCCCTCCCTCGGGTTTCTCGACGCCGGCATCCAGGCGGCACTCCGGCCGCTCGCCCCCCGGTTCCAGGTGAGCTATGAAGAGATCCGGGTGGCATGGCCCAAAGGGCGGCTGACCCCGGGGGTCCGCTTCACCGAAGCCAGATGCCTGATCGACGGCGACACGCTCCTGGCCCGGGTCCCGGAGATTACCGTCAGGCTCAGCCTGGCG